>DATNCP010000198.1:0-15967 GCA_035607175.1 Burkholderiales bacterium | reverse complement strand
GCGCTACGCCAGCCTCCCGGACCTGCAGCGCATCCTCGTCGCGGTCGGGCTCGCCGCGCTCGGCGTGCCGGCGCTGCTCGCGATCCTGCGCCTGGGAACGCCGGTGCCGCGCTCCGTGTTTCTCATCGCGCCGATCCTGCTGGCGGTGGCGATGGGCGGCAGCCGCTTTGCCTACCGCGCCTGGCGGGAAGGGCGGCTCACCGCGCTCGTCGTCCACCCGCAAGCCGTGCCGGTGCTGGTGCTCGGCGCCAACGCGGCGGCCGCATCGCTGGTGAAGGAGTTGGCCGGCAGCGCGCAATGGCGCGTGGTGGGCGTCCTCGACGACGAGAGCACCAAGCACGGCGCGTCCGTCGCCGGGGCGAAGGTGCTCGGACCGATCGCTGCCATCGCTGCCGTGGCGCAACGCTTCGGCTCGCGGCAGGCGATCATCGCCATGCCCGAGGCGACGCACGGCGAGCGCAAGCGCGCGGTCGACCTCTGTACCCAGGCCGGGCTGGAGGTGATGACCGTGCCGGCGCTTTCGGACATCGTGTCCGGCCGGGTGAGCGTCTCGGCGCTGCGGCCGATCGAGCTCGATGACCTGCTCGGCCGCGACCCGGTGCAGCTCGACGAGGCGGGCCTGCAGGGCTTCTTCGGCGGCAAGACGGTGCTGGTTACCGGCGCCGGCGGATCGATCGGCGCCGAGCTCTGCCGTCAGATCGCGCGCTTCCAGCCGACGCGCCTGGTGCTGTTCGAGCAGTCGGAATTCTCCCTCTACACGATCGAGCAGGAATTCCGCGACCGGCGCTCGCCGGTCGAGATCGTCGCGGCGATCGGCGACGCGAAAAGCGAAGCGCGCGTCGCCGAGGTCTTCGGCCGCTACCGGCCCGACATCGTCTTCCACGCCGCCGCCTACAAGCACGTGCCGCTGATGGAGGACGACAACGCCCTGGAGGCGGTGCGCAACAACGTCCTCTCCACGCTCGCCATCGCCCGCGCGGCGCAGGCGAACGGCGCGGCGAAGTGCGTCCTGGTCTCGACCGACAAGGCGGTGAACCCGACCAACGTCATGGGCGCTTCGAAGCGACTCGCCGAGATCGTCTGCCAGGCGCTGCAGGGCCTGGCGGCGACGCAGTTCGTCATCGTTCGCTTCGGCAACGTGCTGGGCTCCACGGGCAGCGTGGTGCCGCGCTTCCGCGAGCAGATCGCGCGCGGCGGGCCGGTGACCGTCACGCACCCCGAGATCGAGCGCTACTTCATGTCGATCCCCGAGGCGGCGCAGCTGGTGCTGCAGGCCGGCCAGATGGGCAAGGGCGGCGAGATCTACGTCCTCGACATGGGCGAGCCGGTGAAGATCGCCGACCTTGCGCGGCAGATGATCCGCCTCTCGGGGTTCGCGGAGGCGGACGTGCGCATCGAGTTCACCGGCCTGCGGCCGGGCGAGAAGCTTTACGAGGAGCCGCTCGCCGACGCCGAGAAGACGCTGGCGACGCCGCATCCCAAGCTGCGCATCGCGCGCGTTCACGCGCCCCAGGACGGCGATTTCCTCGCCGAGCTGGCGGCGTGGCTGGCGAAGCCCGGTAACGGCGGAGCGCCGGGCGTGCGCGCACGCCTGCAGTCCTGGATTCCGGAGTACCGGCCGCCTACAACCAGTCGGTGACCGGAGGCGCGGGCGGCGGCAGCGCTGCGCCCGTGCTGACGCCGGTGCCTTTCTCCGCTGCGTCGCGCCAGTCGAGCGCGACGCCGCCGCGGGTCTCGTAGACGCCCCATTGCGGCTGCTCCCGCGTGGTGCGTGGCGGCGGCAGGATCGCCCGGGTGACTGGACCGAGCGCGTTCGCCGCCCAGTGCGAGAAGCTCGAAGTCGGCGTGGCGATGAGCGTGGTGCAACAGGCGAGCCCGAAGAGATCCACCACGGGGTGCCCGGCGGACTGATGGCCGGGCAGGAGGGTCTGGTAGCCGAACACCGCCGGCAGCGTGACGATGTCGAACTGCGACTTCAGGCGCGACAACGCCGTTTCATCGCCGCTGTAGCCCACGACGAAATACACGCCGGGGAAAGCGCGCGCGTATTCGCGCATCACGTGCTCGTACCACCAGAGGCCCGGAGCCGGGTGCCGGTGCTCGCTGGCGTCGTAGACCTCGCCCGAAACGTGGAAATCGCCCTGGCGGATATGCGCCGCGACCGCCGGCCGGCCGGCAAAACCGGCGAACGTTGCGCGAATTCCTTCGGCGATTCGCGGGTGGACCGCGAGGCGGCCGGCGGTCGGCAGAACGTAGCGGCGCTGCAGCTCGCGCGGGCCGTAGGTCGAGCGCAGGCTGATCACACGCCTCGTTCCGAGCGCTTCCAGTTCCTCGCTGCCGAAATCGCGCAGCTTCAGCATGCCGATGCGCTGCCAGGGCATGATCGCGCCCCGGCGCGTTCCCGCGACGCGCAGGCTGTCCCGCTCCGGCCAGTCGAGGTAGATGGCGTGGCCCCAGCGGTCCTCGATCATCACCGCGATCACCAGCGCCTGCAGCCGGTTGCCCAGGCCGGAGAAATTGGAGATGTAGATTTTTTTCACCCGCGCCCGCGCTAGGGCAGGGGCTGGAAGCGGTACCAGTGCCGCGCGGTGCCGACCACCGGGAAAACCACGAACATCACGCCGTACGCGAGCTCCTCCACCTGGACCACGATCTCGTTGCCGGCGCGGTTCAGCTCGAGCTCGACATGCTGGCGCCCCGACATGACGTAGCCGGCGATCCAGCGCCGGCTGCGCACGATCAGCCGCCCGCCGCGGCAGCCGTAGTCGTTGTCCTCTTTGAGGAGCGTGCGCTCGAACAGCCGGCCCTGCTCGTTCGAGACCGTGATCACGAGCGCGCCGTCCTTCGGCATCGCGAGCTGCACGCTCGCGGCGTTCTCCCAGTCGCTGAACTCGCCGAACAGCTCGCGCGTCAGCGACGGCTTGCCCGGATCGTCGTCGCGCACGCCGCGGTCGGCAAAGCGGCCCTGGAACTCGCGGCAATCGCTGTCCGGCTGCGGCACCAGCGGCTGCCACGAGATCGGGTACGGGTATTCGGCGACCGCGCAGCCCGCAAGGCAGAGGCAGGCGACCAGGTACGGAAATGCGGCCCTACGCATGCCCGTAGTAGGACTTGAACCACTGCGCGAAGCGCGCCAGCCCGGTCTCGAGCGGCGTGGAGGGAGCGAAGCCGACGGCGCGGCGCAACTCTGCGGTGTCGGCATAGGTTGCTTTCACGTCGCCCGGCTGCATCGGCTTCATTTCCAGCTTCGCTTTCTTCCCGAGGGCCTTTTCCAGGGCGGCGATGTAGTCGAGCAGCCCGACCGGCGTGTGGTTGCCGATGTTGTAGATGGCATAAGGCGCCGGCCGCGCGAGCACGCGCAGCGTGCCCTCGACGATGTCGTCGACATAGGTGAAATCGCGCTGCATGTCGCCGTGGTTGAACACCGGGATCGCCCGCCCCGCCATGATCGCCTGCGCGAACAGCACCGGCGACATGTCCGGACGTCCCCAGGGGCCATAGACCGTGAAGTAGCGCAACCCGGTCGCCGGCAGGCGATACAGGTGGCTGTAGACGTGCGCCATCAGCTCGTTCGATTTCTTGGTCGCCGCGTAGAGGCTGATCGGCCGGTCGACATTGTCCGCTTCCGACCAGGGCAGCTTCTCGTTCGCGCCGTAGACGCTCGAGCTGGAGGCGAAGACCAGGTTCTTCGGCGGGTGCGCGCGGCAGCTCTCGAGGAGGTTGGCGAAGCCGACCAGGTTCGTCTGCACGTACGCGCCCGGGTTCTCGAGCGAATAGCGCACGCCCGGCTGCGCCGCGAGGTGCAGCACCGCTTCCGGTTTTTCGCTTTCGAAAATCTTCTTCAAGGACGCCGAGTCCGCGATATCCAGCCGGGAGAAACGAAAGCCCTTCTTGCCTTCCAGCCGGGCGAGGCGCGCCTGCTTCAGCTCGACCGCGTAGTAGGGGGAGAAATTGTCGACGCCGCACACTTCGTCGCCGCGCTCGAGCAGCCGTTGCGCGCAATGCATGCCGATGAAGCCGGCGACACCGGTGACGAGGACCTTCACGGCCGGCTTTCGGCCTTGCGCAGCTCGATCAGCTTGGCGTACTTGAGGTAGCTGTTCATGCAGCCGATCGAGATGTGCAGCAGGCCGGGCACGCCGTCGAGGAAGCCGAGCCGCAGCAGGTAGAACTTGATGAAGCGCACCACCGGCGAGAAGAGGAGGTGGAACAGGCCGGCGCCGCGGCCCTGCTCGAACGCCTGGCGCGCGGCGAGCGTGGTGTAGCGGTTCTGGCGCTCGAGATAGCTGGAGAGGTCGTCCGCGGAATCGTGCATCAGGTCGCCGGCGAGCGTTCCCGGCGTGACCGCGTAGAGCACCTTCTCGTGCACCAGGTCGTCGCTCCAGCGCGCATTCTGGCGGTTGAAGAGGCGCGGGCTCCAGTCGGGATAGCCTTCGCCGTGCGCGAGCCAGCGCCCGAGGAAACGGTTGCGCCGCGGCATGCGATACACCGGCGACACCGGCGCCGCGAGCGCGGCCTGGATACCGGCGGCGAGGCCTGGCGAGACTCGCTCGTCCGCGTCGACGCACAGCACCCAGTCGTGCTTCGCCTGCTCCACCGCGAACTGCTTCTGCCGGCCGAACCCGAGCCATTCCTTCTGCACCACCCGCGCGCCGCGCTCGCGCGCGATCTCGGACGTGCGGTCGCTCGATCCCGAGTCGACGATGACGATCTCGTCGGCGAAGGCCAGGCTCTCGAGACAGGGATCGAGGACATTGGCGGCGTTGCGGGTGATGAGGACCGCGGACAGCGGAGCCTTCAAAGCAGCTTCCCTTTAGAATTCAGCGGCCTATTCTAGCCAATGCCACGCATCCTCTTCGTCAAGACCTCCTCGCTCGGCGACGTGGTCCACAACTGCCCGGCGGTGAGCGATGCGGCGCGCGCCGTGCCCGGCGTCGAGATCGACTGGGTGGTCGAGGAGCCATTCGCGCCGGTGGCGAGGATGCATTCCTCCGTGCGGCGCGTCATCACCGTCGCCGTGCGCCGCTGGCGCTCCGCGCTCTGGAACCCGGCGGTGTGGCGCGAGATGCGGGACGTGCGCCGCGCCATCGGCGCCGAGCGCTATGACGCGGTGATCGATACGCAGTCGCTGCTGAAGAGCGCATTGATCGCCTCGTGGGCGCATGGCCCGCGGCACGGCCTCGATCGCGCGAGCGCGCGCGAGCCCCTGGCGGCGCGCTTCTACGACTTCCCGCACGCCGTGCCGCGCGAGCTGCACGCCGTCGAGCGCAACCGCCGGCTGGCCGCGGCGTCGCTCGGCTATTCGCCCGTCTCGCTCGACTACGGCTTGCGCAGGCTCTCGCCGGCCCCGGACGCCGCGCTGGTCTTTCTCACCATGACGAGCCGCGACGACAAGCTCTGGCCCGAGCAGGACTGGATCGAGCTGGGCCGCGCGCTGGCGCAGTCTTCAGGACGGCCGCCGGTGCTGCCCTGGGGCAGCGAAGCGGAGCGGCTGCGCGCCGAGCGAATTGCGAAAGCGCTGCCTGGCGCGCGCGTGCCGCCGCGCATGACGCTCGATCAGCTCGGCGCGCTGTTCGCCTCTGCGCAGGCCGTGGTCGGCGTCGACACCGGCCTGACGCACCTCGCCGCGGCGCTGGGCGCGCGCACGGTGGGCATCTATTGCGGCTCCGATCCCGCGCTGACCGGCATCCACGGCGCGCCGCGAGCGGTCAATCTCGGCGCGGTGGGGCGCGCGCCTCGCATCGCCGAGGTCCTGAAAGCTCTCGCGTGAGGACGCTCTATACCCTGCTCCTGCGCCTGCTGCTGCCGTTCGTCCTCGTGCGCCTGTGGCTGCGCGGCCGCCGCGAGCCCGGCTATCGCGAAGGCGTCAGCGAGCGCTTCGGCGTCTACCGCGGCGAAAAACCGGAGAAGCTCGTCTGGGTCCACGCCGTCTCGGTGGGCGAGGCGCGCGCGGCGGCGCCGCTCGTGCGTGCGCTCGCCGCGCGAATGCCGGACCACAGCATCCTCGTCACGTGCACGACCGCCGCGGGACGCGAGACGCTGAGGCAGGTCTACGGCGACAGCGTCCTCGCCGCCTTCCTGCCCTACGACTTTCCCGAGGCGGTGCAGGCGTTCCTCGCGCATTTCTCGCCGCGCCTGGGCGTGCTGATGGAAACCGAGGTCTGGCCGAACCTGCTCGCCGCCTGCGCGGCGCGGGGCGTGCCGGTGGTGCTGGCCAACGCGCGTCTTTCGGAAAAATCGGCGCGCGGCTACCTGCGCCTGCGCTCTCTCGCCGCGCCGGCCTTCGGCAGCCTGGCGCTCGCTTGCGCGCAAAGCGACGCCGACGCGACGCGGCTGCGCTCGGTCGGCGCGCGTCGCGTCGAAGTGACCGGCAACCTGAAGTTCGACGTCGGCCCCGACGCGGAGCAGCTCGCCGCCGGTCGCGCCTGGCGCGCCGCGCTCGGCCGCCCGGTGCTGCTGCTCGCAAGCACGCGGGAAGGCGAGGAAGCGACGCTGCTGAAGGAAATCGGCGTGGAAAAGAACCTGCTGGTTCTCGTCGTGCCTCGCCATCCGCAGCGCTTCGACGAAGTGGCGCCGCTCGCGCAGTCGCGGCGCTCGCGCGACCCCGTCCCGGCGCCCGAGCATCGCGTCCATCTCGGCGACACCATGGGCGAGATGCCGTTCTATTACGCTGCATGTGATGTCGCCGTGATCGGCGGCTCGTTCGCGCCGCTCGGCGGGCAGAACCTGATCGAGGCGCTTGCCGCGGGCGCGCCGGTGGTGCTCGGGCCGAGCATGTTCAATTTCGCCGAGGCGACGCGGCTCGCGGTCGAAGCCGGCGCGGCGCTGCAGGCAGCCGATGCGGCGTCAGCGGTGCGGCAGGCGCTGGAGCTGGTGCGCGACGCGCGGCGGCGCCGTCGCATGGCCGATGCGGGGAGAAGGCTTTGCCTTGCCCACCGTGGCGCAACCGAGCGCCACCTGGCGCTGATTGCCCAGGCTACTGCGCCAGCGCGCGGTTGATCTCTTCGAGGTCCTCTTCGCGCAGGCTGCCGGCGGCGGCCTTGAGACGCAGCTGGTTGGTGATGGTGTTGTAGCGCGCCACCGCCAGGTCGCGGCGGGTGGAGAAAAGCTGCTGCTGCGCGTTCAGCACGTCGATGTTGATGCGCACGCCCACTTCGTAGCCGAGCCGGTTCGAGTCGAGCGCGCTCTGCGAAGAGATCAGCGCCTGCTCGAGCGCGCCGACTTGGGCGATGCCGTTGATCACCGCGAGATAGGTCTGGCGCGCGGTGAGCGCCGCCTGGCGGCGGGAGTTTTCCAGGTCGTCTCTCGCCTTCAGCGACAGCGCCGCCGCTTCGCGTTCCTTGGAGCTCAGGCTGCCGCCCTGGTAGATCGGCAGCGACAGCTGCAACCCGATCGAGGCGGAGTTGATGTCGCGGCCGACGGCGGTGGTGGCGGTGCCGGTGTCGGTGCTCTGGCCGACCGTGCCGACGATGTCGAGCGTCGGCCGGTGCGCGGCGCTCGCCCTTCGCGCCTCGCGCCGCGCGACCTCGCCGGCGGCCTCCTGCTGCTGCACGGTGTAGTTCTGCTTCTCCGCGAGCTGCACCCACGATTCCATGTCCTTGGGGTTCGGCGGCGAGAGCTTGATGTCGAGGCGCAGGTGCTTGAGCTCGGTGTAGACCTTGCCGGTCAGCTGCTGCAGGCTGCGCTGCTTGCTCTCGAGATCGTTGATCGCCGCGATCTCCTGGGCCGCGCTGAGGTCGAAGCGGGCCTGCGCTTCGTGCGTGTCGGTGATGGTCGCGGTGCCGACCTCGAAGTTGCGCTTCGCCTGCGCCAGCTGCTCGGAGATCGCCGCCTTCTGCGCGCGCACCAGGTTTAACGTGTCGGTCGCCGCCAGGCCGTCGAAGTAGGCCTGCGCGACGCGGATCACCAGGTCCTGATAGGCGAGCGCGAAGGTCGCCTCGGCCTGACGCACCTGGTATTCGCCCTGCTCATATTGCAGCAGGCTCTGCGGCCGATAGAGCGGCTGGGTCAGCGTCAGCGTGTACGACGCGGCATTGGTCGAGCGGACGAAGCTTGCCGAGACGGCGGGGTCGTTCGAATCGATGTCGAAGCGCGAGCGCGTCGCGCTGCCGGTAAGGTTGAGCGTCGGCAGGACGAGCGCGCGCCCCTGCGGCAGCTTTTCCCGCCCTGCCTCGAGCGTCTGGCGCGCCGACGAGTAGGCCGCGTCGTAGCGCTGCGCGTCCCGGTAGACCTGGAACAGATCCTCCGCTGCCGCCGAGAACGGCAGCAGTAATATGAAGGTCGTACTAGTAAAGAGGAACGGACGCATCTACGGTCCTGGACCAGGCGTCGATGCCGCCGGCGAGGTTGTGCACGCGGGCGAAGCCGTGCTTCTCGAGAAACAAGGCTATCTGCAGGCTGCGGCCGCCATGGTGGCAGATGGCGACCACTTCGCGGCCGGCGTCGACCTCGGCGATGCGCGCCTGGACCTGGCCCATCGGCACGAGCTGCGATCCGGCGATGCGGGCCTTGTCGTGCTCCCATGGCTCGCGCACGTCGAGCAGCAGCGGCGCGGCGCGGCTTTTGTCCGCAAGCCACGCCGCCAGCTCTACCGGGCTGATCTGCTTGATCAATTCAGAACTTGAATCGCGACGGCCGCTCGGCATTGGCAAGCGGCCGGATCACCGTTTCGAACAGATCGACGGCGCGCTGTTCCCCGGGTCCGGTGCAGGTGACCAGGCGGGCGCTCATCGCCGGTGCGTCGCCCACCACCGCGAACAGGCGCGCCTCGGGCGCGAGCTGCGCCAGCAGCGAGGCGGGCAGCAGCGGCGTCGAGCCGGTGAGGACGATAACGTCGTAAGGCGCGTGCCGGTCCCAGCCATGCGCCGCGTCGCCGACCTCGAGCAACGCGTTGTCGACGCCGTGGCGCTCGAGGTTGCGGCGGCCGAATTCGGCGAGCGCCGGATCGATCTCGACCGAGCACACCTGCGCGCAACGGTGCGCGAGCAACGCGGTGAGATAGCCGCTGCCGGTGCCGACTTCGAGCACGCGATCGGTCTTGTGGATGCCCAGTTCCTGCAGGACGCGCGCCTCGAGCTTGGGCTGCCACATCCTTTCCCCGTGGCCGAGGGGAATTTCCAGGTCGGAAAAGGCGAGCGCGCGGTGCTCGGCAGGCACGAACTGCTCGCGCGGCACGAGGTAGAGAAGATCGAGCACATCCTGGTCGAGCACTTCCCAGGTGCGGATCTGCTGCTCGACCATGTTGGTGCGCGCCTGCTCGAGATTCATGGCCGGGGGATTATAATCGCGCCTTGCGTAGGGGTCCCGCCGTGTTCGCGTTACCAAACTGAGGCGGGTGAGAGAGTCCCTTGAACCTGATGCGGGTAATCCCGCCGTAGGAAACGCCATGAACGCCAATCCGAAGTTTCTCGCCGCCACCGCCCACGTCGACGACGCAGCGATCAAGCCGCTGCCCAACTCGCGCAAGGTGTACGTCGGTCCGCTGCGCGTGCCGATGCGCGAGGTGAGCCAGGCGGATACGCCGACCATGTTCGGCGGCGAGAAGAACCCGCCGATCTATGTCTACGACTGCTCCGGGCCCTACACCGACCCGGCGGCGAAGATCGATATCCGCTCCGGGCTGCCGGCGCTGCGCGAGAAGTGGATCGTCGCGCGAAACGATACGGAGCTGCTGACGGGTCCTTCGTCCTCGTTCGGCAAGGAGCGGCTGGCCGATCCCAAGCTCGCCGAGCTTCGCTTCAATCTTCGCCGACAGCCGAGAAAAGGCAAGAGCAACGTCACGCAGATGCACTACGCCCGCAAGGGCGTCATTACGCCGGAGATGGAGTTCATCGCCGTGCGCGAGAACCTCGAGCGCGAGGCGTACATCGAGAGCCTGAAGGCGACCGGCAAGACCGGCGAGAAGATGCTCGAGCTATTGCTGAAGCAGCACCGCGGCGAGAGCTTCGGCGCCTCGATCCCGCAGTGGATCACGCCTGAATTCGTGCGCAGCGAGGTGGCGCGCGGCCGGGCGATCATCCCGGCGAACATCAACCACCCGGAGAGCGAGCCGATGATCATCGGCCGCAACTTCCTGGTGAAGATCAACGCCAACATCGGCAACTCCGCCGTCTCCTCGGGCATCGGCGAGGAAGTGGAGAAGATGACCTGGTCGATCCGCTGGGGCGGCGACACGGTGATGGACCTCTCCACCGGCAAGCACATCCACGAGACGCGCGAGTGGATCATCCGCAACTCGCCGGTGCCGATCGGCACCGTGCCGATCTACCAGGCCCTGGAGAAAGTCGACGGCAAGGCGGAAGACCTGACCTGGGAGATCTACCGCGACACGCTGATCGAGCAGGCGGAGCAGGGCGTCGACTACTTCACCATCCACGCCGGCGTGCTGCTGCGCTACGTGCCGATGACCGCGACGCGCATGACCGGCATCGTCTCGCGCGGCGGCTCGATCATGGCGAAGTGGTGCCTCGCGCACCATCAGGAGAGCTTCCTCTACACGCACTTCGAGGAAATCTGCGAAATCATGAAGGCGTACGACGTTTCATTTTCGTTGGGAGATGGCTTGCGCCCCGGCTCCGGATACGACGCCAACGACGAGGCGCAACTCTCCGAGCTGCGCACGCTGGGCGAGCTGACGCAGATCGCCTGGAAGCACGACGTGCAGGTCATGATCGAAGGCCCCGGCCACGTTCCCATGCAGCTCATCAAGGAGAACATGGACCTCCAGCTGAAGGAGTGCCACGAGGCGCCCTTCTACACGCTGGGACCGCTCACCACCGACATCGCGCCGGGCTACGACCACATCACCAGCGCCATCGGCGCGGCGCAGATCGGCTGGTACGGCACGGCGATGCTCTGCTACGTGACGCCGAAGGAGCACCTCGGCCTGCCGAACAAGAAGGACGTGAAGGACGGCATCATGGCGTACAAGATCGCCGCGCACGCCGCCGACCTTGCGAAGGGCCACCCCGGCGCGCAGATCCGCGACAACGCCATCTCCAAGGCGCGCTTCGAGTTCCGCTGGGATGACCAGTTCAACCTCGGCCTCGACCCGGACACCGCCAAGGACTTCCACGACGAGACGCTGCCCAAGGACTCGATGAAGGTGGCGCACTTCTGCTCGATGTGCGGCCCGCACTTCTGCTCGATGAAGATCACGCAGGACGTGCGCGACTACGTCGAGCGGGGGATGCAGGAGAAGTCGATCGAGTTCGTGAAGAAGGGCGGCGAGCTCTACCCGAAGGCCTGAGAGTTCGGGGTCAGGGTCGCAATTCTCTTGCGCGCAGCGATCGAATTGCGACCCTGACCCCGAATTGCTACTTCGCGAACAGCTGTTCGCTCGTGACGGGGAAGCGCCCCTGCTCGAGCGTGCGCAGGATGCGGTAGGGCTCGTCCGCGGTCGCTTTCGGGTCGCGCGACAGGTCGAGCAGCTTCTGCGGCCGCAGCTCCACCCCTTTGATGTCGCGGATCACCACGACGCGCGGCTTGAGCCGCTGCTCCGGATTCTGCGAGATGACGACGCCGGTCTCGCCGCTGTTCAGCTCGACCAGGCTGCCGACGGGGAAGATGCCGACGAAGCGGATGAACTGCTCGACCAGGCCGGCGTCGAACAGCGCGTCGCGCCACTTGTAGAGGCTGCTGATCGCCGCCGAGGGCGCGACCGCGTCGGCATAGGGACGCGGCACCGTCATGGCATCGAAAGTATCGGCGATACCGGCGATCGCGCCGATCAAGCCGATCTCGCTGCCGCGCAGCCGGTTGGGATAGCCGCTGCCGTCATGGCGCTCGTGGTGCAGCATGGCGAGGCGCGGCAGGTCGGGCGGCAGGCCGGGCGTGGTGCGCAGGATCTGGGCCGAGTAGTTGACGTGCAGCTTCGCCCGCGCGAACTCCCCGGGGGTGAGCGCGCCGCGCTTCTCGAGCAGCGTCTTCGGCAGGCGGACCTTGCCGATATCCTGCAGCAGGCCGAGGTAGCCGAGCAGCTCGATCTGCCCCTGCTCGAGCTGGAGGAAGCGGCCGAAGGCCGTCATGTAGATCGCGACGTCGAGCGAATGCGACTCCGCATAGTCGCCTTTCTCGCGTAGCTGCGAGAAGAGGAGCATCGCGTTCGGATTGCGCAGCACGCTCTCGGTCAGGCTGTGGATCGCGTCGCGCACGCGCTCGGCGTCGAGCTTGCTGCCGACGCGCACCCGGGTCAGCGCCTCCCGTACCAGCGTGTGGCTGCTGGTATACGCCGAGCGCGCGGGACCGAGCTCCTGCTCGACGCTCGCTCTCTCGGCGTAGACCGTCCGGCCGAAGTACTGCATGCCCGGCCGCGGCGCAGCGGCGAGCGTGGTGCTGCGCTCGCTGTCGACGACGACGCTCTTGCAGTATTTCTTGAGCGCATCGAGCTGCTGCTCGCTCGAGAGCACGAAGCCCTGGAAGCGAAACGGCGTCTCGGTCCAGGGCCGATCCAGTTCCGCGATGTACATGCCGAAGCGCAGCTCCGACACAGGCACGTTTTTTCTCAACGCCGACTCCCTGTGGGGCCTTAAGATTATTGAGCAGACAAAGACATGGAGTCGGTGACCTTGGGCGCAGTACTGAAGGTGGTCGCGGCGGTGCTGATCGGCGTGCCGTTGCTCGTCTTTCTCCTCCAGGAGCGGCTGATTTTCATGCCCCGGCCGCTTTCCGAAGCCGCGTTGGCGGACATCCGGCTAAAGTTTCCCAAAGGTCAAAGTGTGTTCGGGCAGGCTTCAGACGGCACTCACCTGCACGCCTGGCATGTCCCCGGCGCGCCCGGCGCCCCGCTCGTCCTCTACTTTGGCGGCAATGCGGAAGACGTTTCCTGGATGCTCGGCGAAACCGATGCCGCGCCGACGGTCGGCTGGCTGCTCGTCGACTATCGCGGCTACGGCGCGAGCGAAGGGTCGCCTTCCGAAGCGGCACTGGCGGCGGACGCGCTGCTCTGGTTCGACAAATTCTCTTCGCCGTCGAAAAAAATCTACGTCCTCGGCCGCAGCCTCGGCAGCGGCATCGCGGTGCGCCTCGCCGCCGAGCGTCGCGTCGACGCGGTGATCCTGGTGACGCCGTTCGACAGCATGGTGGCGGTCGGCAAGCGCCACTATCCGTTTCTGCCGGTGAGCCTGCTGCTCAGGCATCGCTTCGATTCGGCGACGCTGGCGCCGAAGATCAGCGCGCCGCTGCTGTGTCTCGTCGCGACGCGCGATAGCATCATTCCGCCGGAACATGCCAAGCTTCTGTACGACGCATGGGCGGGGCCGAAGCGCTGGGTGGCGCTCGAGGAAGCCGGCCACAACACCGTCGACTCGCACCCCAACTACTGGCGCAGCATCAACGCATTCCTGAAATGAGCGATCTTCTCAAAGCTTTGGTCCTCGGCGTGGTCGAGGGCCTGACCGAATTCCTGCCGATCTCGAGCACCGGCCACCTGATCCTCGCCGGCGAGCTCCTCAACGCGAGCGACGAGCGCTGGAACGTGTTCAACATCGTCATTCAGACCGGCGCGATGCTCGCGGTGGTCTGGGAATACCGCGCGCGGTTTTTCAAGATCGACGTGAACCTCTATCGCAACCTGATCGTCGCCTTCATCCCGGCCGCGGTGCTCGGCCTGCTGTTTTCGAAATACATCAAGTCCTACCTCTTCCATGCCGTGCCCGTAGCGCTCGCTTTCATCGTCGGCGGCGTGATCATCCTCATCGTGGAGCGGCGATCGCTTCAGCCCCGGGTGGAAACCGCGCAGGCGATGACCTGGGGGGACGCCTTGAAAGTCGGCATCGCGCAATGCTTCGCACTCATTCCCGGAACATCGCGCTCGGGCGCGACCATCATCGGCGGCATGCTCTTCGGCCTGTCGCGCAAGGCGGCGACCGAGTTCTCGTTCTTCCTCGCTGTGCCGACGCTCGTCGCGGCCGGCCTCTACGACCTGTGGAAGCACCGCGAGATGCTGTCGGCGGCCGACGCGCCGGTGTTCGGCGTCGGCTCGGTCGTGTCGTTCGTCTCGGCGTTCGTCGTGATCCGCTGGCTGGTCCGCTACGTAGCGACGCACGACTTCAAGCCGTTCGCCTGGTACCGCATTGCCTTCGGGCTGGTGGTGCTCGCGACCGCGTACTTCGGCTGGGCGGACTGGAAGGCCTAGGCTCAAACGTCCACTTTGTAGCCAAGCTCAACCTCCGAGGCGGGGATACCGCCCCGGATCCCCCAGTTCTCGGCCGGCAGCTCGTGGATGACGATGGTGATGTCCGATGCGTCGACACCCAGGCGTCCGAACCGCTGCACGATGGCCTGGTATAGCGCGCGCTTTGCCTCGAGAGAGCGGCCGGAAAACATGCTCACTTCCACGAGCAGGTAGTTCTCGCTCCTGCCGGGGATCACATGGAAGACCTCCGGCTTGTGCTCGACATACCGGATCTGCCGATCCCACTCCGGAACCTGGAGAGCCTCACGCTGCGCGAGATACACCGCCTCGATGAGCGCTTGCACCTCATGCGAAGTGCGAATCCGCCTTGCCTCGATCCTGGTAATCGGCATATCGCTTAGCTCTGTACCCAGGGCAGGCCGGCCTTGCGCCAGCCGCCGACCGTGCCGCGATGCCCGTCGGCGTCCTTGTTGCCCTCGAAGCCTTCCAGAATGTTGTAGGCCTCCTTCCATCCGGCGCGGGTCGCGGCATCGGCCGCGGAATGCGAGCGCGCCCCCGAGCGGCAAAGGAACATGACCGGCGTGTCCTTCGGAACCGCGGCAGCGAGCTCGGCGAGGAACTCTGGGTTTTCGCGGCTGCCGGGGTAGGTCTGCCATTCCACCGCCAGGCTGCCGGGCACTTTGCCGACGTAGAGCAGCTCGGGCTTGGTCCGGACGTCGACCAGCTTGGCGCCGGTCTGCATCAGCTTGTGCGCCTCCGCCGGCAGGACGGCGCCGGCATAGGTCAGCCCCATCTTTTTGCCCCGCTCCGCGGCCGTCTTCTTGATGTCGTCCATCGCGCCCTCTCATTGTGCAACCGAACGCCCGATGCCTCTATACGGTGCGCTCCGGATGAGTAAAATGCCCCAGCAACCAGCACCGCCGTTTGGCATGGAACGTGCTGAAACGCGGGGCTACCGCAACTACACGATATCAACCAACCCGGCTTAGGGAGCCCGAGATGGCGATGACGCCTGATGACGTATTGAAGCTCGTCAAAGAGAAGGAAGTAAAGTTCGTCGACTTCCGCTTTACCGATACCCGCGGCAAGGAGCAGCACGTCAGCGTACCGGTGAAGTACTTCAACAAAGAGAAGTTCGAGCTCGGGCACGCCTTCGACGGCTCCTCGATCGCCGGCTGGAAGGGCATCCAGGCCTCCGACATGCTGCTGATGCCGGACGCGTCTTCGGCGCGCATGGACCCGTTCACCGACGAGCCGGTCCTGAACATCAGCTGCGACGTCTACGACCCGATCGAGCAGAAGCCCTACAACCGCGACCCGCGCGGCATCGCCAAGCGCGCCGAGGCCTATCTCAAGTCCACCGGCCTGGGCGACGTCGCCTACTTCGGCCCCGAGCCCGAGTTCTTCATCTTCGACGGCGTCACCTGGAACGTCGACATGTCGGGCTGCTCGGTGAAGATCAAGTCGGAGGAAGCGCCCTGGTCGACCGGCATCGACTACGAGTCGGGCAACATGGGCCACCGCGCGCCGGTGAAGGGCGGCTACTTCCCGGTGCCGCCGGCCGACACGCTGCTCGACATCCGCAACGCCATGTCGCTCGCGCTCGAGCAGCAGGGCGTCGAGGTCGAAGTGCATCACCACGAGGTGGCGGCCGCCGGCCAGTGCGAGATCGGCACGCGCTTCGCGCCGCTCGTGCAGCGCGCCGACTGGATGCAGATCCTCAAGTACACGGTGTGGAACGTCGCGCATTCGTACGGCAAGACGGCGACCTTCATGCCGAAGCCCGTCGTCGGCGACAACGGCTCGGGGATGCACGTCCACCAGTCGGTGTGG
>DATNCP010000178.1:0-7792 GCA_035607175.1 Burkholderiales bacterium | reverse complement strand
TAGACCTGGTCGAAGAGCAGCGGCACGTGGCCGAAGAAGTCGTGGAAGACGTCGGGCTCGACGATGTAGTCGAACTCCTCGGGCTTGCGCAGCCACACCGTCACCGGGAAGCGCCGGTTCGCGAGGTGGGTGAAGAAGGCGTCGTCGGGGATGAGGCCGGGAACGGCGACGATCTCCCAGCCGGTCCTGCGCCTGAGCTTCGCGGAGACCTGGTCGAACTTCGGAATCTCGCGCGCCGAGTCGAGGCCGGCGATCGCCTCGGTCCATTCCGGGCAGGCGTATTTCGGCACCAGCTTCGACTGGCGCTCGAACAGGCGCCGGTAGAGCGCGTGCTCTTCGGCGCCATAGCGCGCCCAGTCCTGCTCGACCGAATAGTCCGGCGCGGCGCGGCGGTAGTCGCCGCGCAAGGGGCTGTTTATCATCGCGGGGCTTTTTTGAAGCCATCCCAGACTTTGTCGTAGTCCCGCTGCAGCTCCTTCGCCTTCAGCGCCGCGGCGGTCGGCCGGAACACGTAGCGCGACTCCCACATGAAGGCCAGGCTGTCGCCGGTTTTTTCCGGCAGCAATTCTTTCTTCACGTTTTTTTCGTACGAAGCAACGTCGGGGCCGTGCGCGCTCATGCAGTTGTGGATCGAGATGCCGCCCGGGGCGAAGCCCTCGGCCTTGGCGTCGTAGACGCCGCGGACCAGGCCCATCAGCTCGCTCATCACGTTGCGGTGGAACCACGGCGGGCGGAAGGTGCGCTCGGCGACCATCCAGCGCGGTGGGAAGATGACGAAGTCGCAGTTCGCCACGCCCGGCTGCCCCGACGGTGAAGTGAGAACGGTGAAGATCGACGGATCCGGGTGATCGAAGCTCACCGTGTTGATCACCATGAAGCGGGCGAGATCGTACTTGTAAGGGGTGCAGTTGCCGTGCCAGGCCACCACGTCGAGCGGCGAGCGCGTGTAATCCGCCGCCCAGAGATTGCCGAGCAGCTTGGCGACCACCTGGCACTTGCGTGACTTGTCCTCGAAGGCGGCGACCGGCGCGAGGAAATGCCGCTTCTGCGCCAGGCCCTGCGAGCCGATCGGCCCGAGCTCGGGCAGGCGGAAATGGGCGCCATGGTTCTCGCATACGTATCCGCGAGACGGCCCTCCGACCTCGACCTTGAACTTGATGCCGCGCGGGATCACCGCGATCTCGCCGGGCTCGACCTCCAGGACACCCAGCTCGGTGGCGAGCGAAAGCGACCCCTGCTGCGGCACGAACATCAGCTCGCCGTCGGCGTTGGAGAAGAAGCGGTCCTTCATCGACCGGTTGACGCAGTACACATGCACCGCGATGCCTGACTGGGACGCGGCATCGCCCGAGCCGGCGACGGTGAAGAGCCCGTCGATGAAATCGGTCGGCTTCGACGGAATCGGCAGCGGGTCCCAGCGCAGCCGGTTGGGCGGGGTCTCGGATTCCGTGAACGGCCCGGAGCGCAGCAAGCCGTTGTCGATCCGCTTGTACGGCGCATGCATCGCCGACGGTCGCAGCCGGTAGAGCCACGAAGAGAGATTCTCGGCGCGCGGCGCGGTAAACGCCGTGCCCGAGATCACCTCCGTGTAGAGCCCCTTCGGCGGGCGTTGCGGCGCATTCTGGTCGCGAGGCAGCGCTCCCTTCTCGGCCTCGGTGGAGAACGTATTTCCGAAACCGGACTGATATTTCATTTTTGCAGCACGCCGCGGCGCATCTGGTCGAGCTCCATCGACTCGAACAGCGCCTTGAAGTTGCCTTCGCCGAAGCCCTCGTCGCCCTTCCGCTGGATGAACTCGAAGAAGATCGGCCCGAGCTGGTTCTCGCTGAAGATCTGCAGCAGCAGCTCGCCGGCCTTGCCGTCGACCAGGATCTTGCGCTTCTTCAGCTCGGCGACGTTCTCGCCGTGGCCGGGAATCCGCTTGTCGATCAGCTCGAAGTACGTGTCGACGGTGTCGAGCAGCTTCACGCCGCTGGCGCGCATGGCATCGACGGTCTTGAAGAGGTCCCGCGCGCCCATTGCGATGTGCTGGATGCCCTCGCCGTGGTAGGTGTCGAGGTACTCGGTGATCTGCCCGGGCTTCTCGTTGCCTTCCTCGTTGATCGGGATGCGGATCTTGCCGCAGGGGCTGGTGAGCGCCTTGCTTTTCACGCCCGTCACCTGCCCCTCGATGTCGAAGTAGCGGATCTCCCGGAAGCTGAACAGGCGCTCGTAGAAAGACGCCCACTCCTTCATCCGGCCGCGGTGCACGTTGTGCGTGAGATGGTCGATGTAGAGCAGGCCGTGTCCCGCGGGCGCGAGCGTCGCGCCGGGAAGCGGCTCGAAATCCACGTCGAAGAAACCGATGTTGCCGATCTCGCCTTCCTTCGCGCCGTTCTTGCCGCGCCAGCGGTCGACGAAGTAGATGAGCGAGTCGCCGACGCCCTTGATCGCGGGGATGTTAAGCTCGCCGGGGCCGGCGTGACCCGCGTAGCCCCAGGCGCCGAGCGAGATGGCGCGCTCGTAGGCCGCCTTGGCGTCGCGCACACGGAAGGCGATGGCGCACACGCTGGGTCCGTGCAGGCGCGCGAAGCGCTGCGCGAACGAATCGGGCTCGGCGTTGAGGATGAAATTGATCTCGCCTTGGCGGTAGAGCGTCACGTTCTTGTGGCGGTGGCGCGCGATGGCGGTGAATCCCATGCGCTCGAACACTTTCGCCATGGCCGCGGGATCCGGGGCGGCGTATTCGATGAACTCGAATCCGTCGGTACCCATCGGGTTGTCCCAGGGGGTGAATTTCATGTCAGCCGATCTTAACGCTCACGGGCAGCTTGCGAAAACCGCGGAAACGGATCCGCCGGTCGCGCTCGGGGACGCCGGCCGCGGCGATGCGGGGAAAGCGCTTGAGCAGCGCGTCGAAAGCGATGCGGGCTTCCATTCGCGCCACATTCATCCCGGCGCAGGCATGGTCGCCGTGGCCGAAAGCGACATGCCGGTTCGGCTTGCGGCCGACGTCGAAGCGGTCGGCGTCGGCGAACTGCGCCGGGTCCCGGTTCGCGGCGCCGATGCCCAGCGTGACGAACGTCCCCTCGGCGAGCCGCTTGCCGCCGAGCTCGAGCGGCGCCGTCAGGCGACGGTTGTTGAGCTGGATCGGCCCCTCGTAGCGCAGCATTTCCTCGACCGCGCTCGGGATCAGCCCCGGATCCTTGCGCAGCCTCCGCATTTCCGCGTCGTACCGCAGCAGCAGCCACATGCCGTTGGCGATCAGGTTGGTGGTGGTCTCGTGCCCCGCGTTGAGCAGGAAGATGCAATTGTGGTGAAGCTCGGCGGCGCTCAGGCGCGTGCCATCCTTCTCGCCCTGAATGAGGCGGGTGAGCACGTCTGCGTCGGGGTCGCCGGGATTTTCCGTTCTTTCCCGAATGAGACTTTCCAGGAACGCGACGAAGTCGGTCACGGCCCGGTTGCCGCGCTCCAGCATCTCCGGGGTTGGCCTGGGCTCCAGGCCCGACAGGATGGCGATCGACCAGGCGCGCAGCGGGCCGCGCTCATCGCGGGGCACGTCGAGCAGGTTGCCGATCACCTCCACCGGAATGCGCGCGGCGAAATCCTCGACAAAGTCGACCTGGGCTCGCTCCTGCATCTCGTCGAGCAGCCGCGCGACCAGCATCACTACGCCAGCCTCCATCCGTGCGATGGCGCGCTGGTTGAGCGCGCCCATCAGCAGGCCGCGCACGCGGGTGTGCAGTGGCGCGTCGTTGAACACCAGGCTGGTGGTGTGATGCCGGTAGAGCGGCGAGTCACCGAACTTCGGCTTGAACTCGACTTTCTTGTCGGAGCTGGCGCGCGCGTCGCGGTACAGGGCAACGACGTCTTCGTAGCGCGTGAGGAAGACCGCGCCCTCTTCGAGCTCGTGCACGGGAGCCTGCTCGCGCAGCGCCGCGTAGTAGCGGTAGGGATCATCGAAGAAGTCCGGCGGCACGCTCGTCAGTCGGAATCCGCGCACATCCATTCGGCTATTATCGCGCCATGCCACGCACACCTCTGGCGGACTTCGAGCCCGCCCTGAAGAAGCGTCTCGAAGATCTGTGGGGCACGCCGCCGAACCTTTACCACTGCCTCGCCAACCATCCCGCGCTGGTCGCCGCGTGGAGCGATTTCTCCAGGGCCCTGCGCCACGGCACGCGCACGCCGCGCGCGCTGCGCGAGCTGGTCATTCTGCGCGGCGCGCAGCTGATGCGCTCCGAGTACGAGTGGGCTCAGCATCTGAAGATGGCGCGCAAGGCCGGCGTGCGCGAAGCGCAGATTGCGGCGCTGCCTTCGTGGAAAACGTCTGCCGAATTCGACGCGAAGGAGAAGGCCGCGCTCCTGCTGGCTGAAGCGGTGACGCAAGGCAAGGTCAGCGACGAGGTCTATGCCGAGGCGATGCGGCACTTCGACCATCACGACTATGTCGAGCTGTCGATCACCGCGGCGTTCTACGCCATGGTCGGCCGCATGCTCGACGCCATGGGCGTGCAGCTCGAAGCCGATTTCCGCGACTTCTCGCCGCCGTTGCCGCGATGAGCGCCGTCCCTCAGCCGCGCAGCTATCGCTATTACGACTTCGTGATGGCGGCATCGGTGACCGTGCTGCTCTGCTCGAATTTCATCGGCGCCGCCAAGCAGACCACCATCGACCTGCCGCTGCTCGGCGCGACCACGTTCAGCGCCGGCGTGCTGTTCTTCCCGATCTCCTACATCTTCGGCGACATCCTGACCGAGGTTTACGGCTACGGGCGCGACCGGCGCGTGGTCTGGGCAGGCTTTGGCGCGCTGATCTTCGCCTCGTTCATGGCCTGGGTGGTGGTCAGCCTGCCGCCCGCGGGCAGCGATTTCATGAAGAGCTACCAGGCGAGCCTCGAGGGCGTGTTCGGCAGCAGCTGGCGGATCGCGGGCGGGTCGATCATCGCCTTCTGGTGCGGCAGCTTCGCCAACTCCTACGCGCTGGCAAAGATGAAGTTGTGGACGCAGGGCAAGCTGCTTTGGACCCGCACCATCGGCTCGACCATCGTCGGCGAGCTGATCGACTCCTCGCTGTTCTACTTCATCGCGTTCTACGGGATCTGGGCGACCGGCGACATCGTGAAGATCGCCATTGCCCAATACGTGCTGAAGACGTCGTGGGAGATCGTGATGACCCCGGTCACCTACCGGGTCGTGGCGTTCCTCAAGCGGGCAGAGAGCGAGGACTACTACGACCGCAGCACCAATTTCACGCCCTTCAGCGTGAAGGTCTAGGCAGCTCTCTGCTGTTTCCGCGAAAGTTCTGAGATCAGCTCGTCGCGCTTCTTGCGCGCGGCGACGACGCTCTTCGCCTTGATGTGGCCGTAGCCGCGGATTTCCTCCGGTAGCGAGGCAATCTGGATCGCGGCCGCGTGGTTCTGCGGCGAGAGCTCGGCGAGCAGCCGCTCGACGGTCGCCTCGTACTCGCGGATCAGCGCGCGTTCGGTCTTGCGTTCCTCGGTGTAGCCGAAGACGTCGAGCGCGGTTCCTCTGAGGAATTTCAATTTCCCCAGTATTTTGAAAATCCCGCCCATCCAGGGGCCGAACTTGATCTTCTTCGGCTCGCCGGTCAGCGGATCGGTCTTGGCGAGGAGCGGCGGCGCGAGGTGGTAGACGACCTTGTAGTCGCCCTCGAACATGCCTTCAATCTTCCTTCTCATCGCGCCGTCGCTGTGCAGGCGCGCGACCTCGTACTCGTCCTTGTAGGCGAGAAGCTTGGCGTAGTAGCGCGCGACCGCCTCGGTCAGCTTGGTTGAATTCGCTTTTTGCCTTTCGATCTCTCTCGCGCGATTGACGAGGGAGAGATACTTTCGCGAAAGGCCGCTGTTCTGATAGCCGGTGAGGAATTTCACGCGGCGCTCGACCAGCTCATCGAGGTTGCGCGAGAAACGCTGGTCGATCGGGATCACGTCCGCCGGAGCGGCGATGCGCCTTACGCGCTCGAGGTCGACCGCCGCGCGCCGGCCCCAGAGGAAGCTCTTGCGGTTGAACTCGACCGCGACGCCGTTCAGCTCGATGGCGCGCTCGAGCGCTTCGGCGGAGACCGGTACCCAGCCCTTCTGGAAGGCGTAACCGAGCATGAACATGTTGGTCGCGATCGCATCACCCATCAGGCCGGTCGCGACTTCGGTGGCGGCGACGAACTCGGCTTGCTGCGAGGTTTCGCGGATATCGCCGTACAGGTCCGAGCCGGGCAGCTGCCAGTTCGGGTTCTTCACGAACTCGGCGGTCGGAGTAACCGTCGCGTTCACCACGGCCCGAGTCAGCGAAGGCGCCATCTTGGCGATCGCCTCGGTGCTCGCGGTGACGACCAGGTCGCAGCCCAGTACGAGGCTCGCGCTGCCGGTGTCGATTCGCGTCGCTCTCAGGTCCTCCGGCCGCGCCGCGACCTGCACGTGGGACATGACCGCGCCGTATTTCTGGGCCAGGCCCGACATGTCGAGCACCGACACGCCCTTGCCCTCGAGGTGCGCGGCGACGCCGATGATCTGGCCGATGGTGATGACGCCCGTACCGCCGATGCCGGTGATGAGGATGCCGTAAGGCGCCTGCAACTCGAGGAGCGCGGGATTCGCAAGCTCGGGAAAATCATCGACGGCTTTCGCCGCGGACTTGCCCTTTTTCAGCCTCCCGCCCTCGACCGTGACGAAGCTCGGGCAGAAGCCCTTCAGGCAGGAATAGTCCTTGTTGCACGAGGACTGGTTGATGGTGCGCTTGCGGCCGAACTCGGTCTCGAGCGGCTCGACCGACAGGCAGTTGGACTTGACGCTGCAATCGCCGCAGCCTTCGCACACCATCTCGTTGATCACCGCGCGCACCGCGGGATCGGGGAATTCGTTCTTCTTGCGCCGGCGGCGCTTCTCGGAAGCGCAGGTCTGGTCGTAGATCAGCGCCGACACGCCGCTCACCTCGCGCAGCTCCCGCTGCACCTGGTCGAGCTCGTCGCGGTGGCGCACCGTCACGCCCGGCGCCCAGTTGGTGCCGTGCGGATACTTGTGCGGCTCGTCGGTGACGATGACGATCGGCTTCACGCCCTCGGCGGCGATCTGCCGCGAGATCATCGCCGGATCGAGCGGGCCGTCGTGGCGCTGGCCGCCGGTCATCGCCACCGCGTCGTTATAGAGAATCTTGTAGGTCATGCTGACCTTGGCTGCGACCGCGGCGCGGATCGCGAGCAGGCCGGAATGGAAGTAGGTGCCGTCGCCGAGGTTGGCGAAGATGTGCCTTTCCTTCGTGAACGGCGCCTGCCCGATCCACGGCGCGCCCTCGGCGCCCATGTGCGTGAAGGTCGAGGTCTTGCGGTCCATCCACACCGCCATGAAATGGCAACCGATGCCGGCGGTGGCGCGGCTGCCCTCCGGAACGCGGGTCGAGGTGTTGTGCGGGCAGCCGGAGCAGAAATAGGGCTGGCGAATCGCCGTCACGCGCGGCTTGGCCAGGGCCTTTTCCTTGAAGCCCAGGAACGCCAGCCGATCGCGGAACTGGGAGCCCAGTTTTTCCGCAAGGCCGAGTTTCTCGAGGCGTTGCGCGATGGCTTTGGCGACCATGGCGGGCGAATGCTCGTAGTGCGCAGGCAGCAGCCACGTGCCCGCGGGTTGGCCGCCGCTGCGGCTCCACTCGCCGCTGTCGTCGAACTTGCCGACGACGCGCGGCGCGCGCACGCCATCCTTCCAGTTGTAGAGCTCTTCCTTGATCTGGTATTCGATGAGCTGGCGCTTCTCCTCGACCACCAGGATTTCCTCGAGGCCTTCGGCGAAGCGGCGCGCGCCGAC
>DATNCP010000158.1:0-4040 GCA_035607175.1 Burkholderiales bacterium | reverse complement strand
GCGATCGCGGCGAGCACCGGTATCTGCATCTGCTGCTGCTGGCCGAGCATGCGCGCGATGTGGCGCTGCGTGACGTGGCCGATCTCGTGCCCCAGCACCGAGGCGAGCTCCGACTCGGCTTCCGCCGCGGTGATCAGCCCGGTATGCACGCCGATGAAGCCGCCAGGCAGCGCGAAGGCGTTGATGGTGTGGTCGCGGATGGCGAAGAACTCGAAGTCGTAGCGCACGCCGACCGCGGCCTGGGTCAGGCGCGCGCCGAGCGTCGTGAGATAGTCGGTGATCTCCGGGTCGTCGACGTAGCCCGGCTCGCGAAAGCGGATTTCGCGCATGATGCTCTCGCCAATGCGGCGCTCGAGCTGCGGCGACAGGGTGACGTCGCCGCTCGAGCCGAGGTCGGGCAGCGCCTGCCCCATCGCGCGCGGGGCGAGGATCACCAGGACGACGACCAGGAACGCGGTTATCCGCATCTGTTTATGATAGCGCCCGAATGCGACGCCGATTGTTGCCAACCAAGTTGACTCATTTCGATGCCAAGGGTTCCGCCCACATGGTCGACGTGGGCGCGAAGCCGGCGACCCACCGCGTGGCGGTCGCTTCCGGCCGCATTTCGATGCAGCCCGCCACCCTGCGCCTGATCGCGGCGGGACGCGCGAAGAAGGGCGATGTCCTCGGCGTCGCGCGCATCGCCGCGGTGCAGGCGGCCAAGCGCGCCGCCGAGCTGATCCCGCTCGCGCACCCGGTCGCGCTCACGCGCGTCGCGATCGATTTCGCCATGAGCAGGAAACCGGCCGCGGTGCGCATCGTCGCCCGGGTCGAGTGCCGCGGCCAGACCGGCGTCGAGATGGAGGCGCTCACCGCGGCGGCGGTCGGCCTGCTCACCATCTACGACATGGTGAAAGCCGCCGACCGCGGCATGACGTTGCACGACGTCCGGCTGGAGGAGAAACACGGAGGAAAGTCAGGGGTATTCCGGCGGGGTATTGCCCGCTCGGCAAGATAAAATACCGCCATGACAAGAAGATCGCTGCTCGCATTCCTCGGACTGCTCCTGGCCAGGCCGCTCAGCGTGCTCGCGGCCTGGAACGAGCAGGCGTTCGGCGCCAAGACTGCCGCCGACGCCCTGAAAGGCATCGGCGTCTCCGCGCCCGCCCCCAGCAAGGACATCGTGATCGATGCGCCGCAGATCGCCGAGAACGGCGCCGTGGTGCCGATCGAGATTTCCTCCAACGTGCCCGGCACGACCGCGATCGCGGTGGTGATCGAGAAAAACCCGTTCCCGCTCGCCGCGCGCTTCGAGTTCAAGGAAGGCGCCCTGCCGTTCGTCAAGCTCAACGTGAAGATGGGCGAGACTTCGGACGTGCGCGTGGTCGCGTTCGCCGGCGGCCAGCAGCTGACCGCGACGCGTGAGATCAAGGTCACTATCGGCGGGTGCGGAGGCTGACATGGCGGGACCGATGAAAATGCGCGCCACCGCCACCGGCGGAACCACCGAAGTGCGCGTGCTGATGACCCATCCGATGACCACGGCGCAGATGAAGGACCAGCCGCTGCATTTCATCCAGAACGTGGTCGTCAAGCAGAACGGCAAGACCGTGATCGAGGCCGAGATCAGCCAGGCGGTGTCGCGCAACCCGGTGTTCTCGTTCCGCCTCAAGGGCGGCGCCAAGGGCGACAAGATCGAGGTGAGCTGGGTCGACAACAAGGGCGAGAGCAACACGATCGAGACCGCGGTCGCGTGACGCGTTTTTCCGCAACCATCCTGGTGCTCGGGCTGACGGCGATCCCCGCCGGCGCGCAGGACACCAAGAAGGAAATCCAGAAGTACCAGCAGATGATCGCCGAGGGCTCGCCGGTCGAGCTGTTCGAGCTCGAGGGCGAGACGCTCTGGAAGAAGCCGCAGGGCCCGAACAACGTCTCGCTGGAGAAATGCGACCTCGGCCAGGGCCCCGGCGTGCTGAAAGGCGCCTACGCGCGGCTGCCGCGCTACTTCAAGGACGCCGACCGGGTGATGGACCTGGAGACGCGCCTGCTGCATTGCATGACCACGCTGCAGGGCCGCAGCCGCGACGAGGCGACCAAGCGCGTGTTCGGCAACGAGAACCAGCCCTCCGAGATGGAATACCTCTCGGCCTACATCGCCAGCCAGTCGCGCGGCGTCAGGCTCGCCGCCGGAAACTCGCATCCGAAGGAGAAGGAAGCGTACGAGCTCGGCAAGGCGCTCTTCTTCTACCGCGCCGGTGCGTGGGACATGTCGTGCGCGAGCTGCCACGGCGAGGACAACAAGCGCATCCGCATGCAGGACCTGCCGGTGCTCTACAAGCCGCAGGCGGCGCGCCCGATCATGGCGACCTGGCCGGCGTACCGCGTGTCGAACAGCCAGTTCAAGACCATGCAGTGGCGCCTCAACGACTGCTACCGGCAGATGCGCTTCCCGGAGCCGAAGTTCGCCTCCGAGGCGACCAACGCCCTCAACACCTTCCTCACCGTGACCGCGGCCGGCGAGCCGTACCGCGGCCCGGGGACGAAACGATGAGGACCCTGCTTCTTTCGGCGGCTCTCCTGTCGGGGATCGCGTGGGCGCAGTCCCCGGTCGACGTGCAGAAGGTGCTGCAGCGCGACTTCCAGGCGCGCGGCCAGGCGACGATGGACCGCGTGGTGCAGGACGGCCTGCAGCGCGTGTGCACCGACAGCCACGACCGGCCGCCGTCCGACCTGGCACGGCAGCTCGAGGCCGACCAGCTGAAGACCATCGATTTCCCGCCGGGCAGCCTGATCGGCGACTGGAAGCGCGGCGAGCGCATCGCGCAGGGTGGCCGCGGCCTGACCTGGAACGACAAGCCGGGGGCGCCGGCCGACGGCAGCTGCTACAACTGCCACCAGCTTTCGCCGCAGGAAATGTCGTACGGCACCATCGGGCCGAGCCTGCTCAGGTTCGGCTGGATGCGCGGCAACGGCCCCGAAATGCAGCGCTACGTCTACGGCAAGATCTACAACGCCAAGGCCTACAACCTTTGCTCGCAGATGCCGCGCCTCGGCCACTCGGGCACCCTCACCCCCGAGCAGATCAAGGACCTGGTGGGCCTGCTGCTCGATCCGGAGTCGCCCGTCAACAAGCAGTGACCGACGCCTCAAACTCGGTGTACGCGCTGCAGGACGCGCTCGAGCGCCAGCTTGCCGCGCACAGCGCGAACGCAGACGAATACCGCGGCCGGTTCCAGGCCAGCCAGCCGTTCCCGCACCTCGTGATCGACGACTTCCTGCCCGAGCGCATTGCGCAGCAGCTGGTCGATACCTTCCCCGCTCCGCGGTCGCCGATCTGGACCCAGCAGCCCACCGAAGATCAGCGCAACAAGCTCGCGACGACCGACGAGGGCAGGATCCCGGCGCTGCAGCGCTACGTGCTGTTCAGCCTGAACTCCGGCGCGTTCCTGCGCTTCCTCGAGCGCGCAACCGGCATCGATGCGCTGATCGCGGATACCAAGCTGGTCGGCGGCGGGCTGCATCAGATCAAGCGCGGCGGCAAGCTCGCCGTGCACATCGATTACAGCCATCACCCGCAGAACGGACTGTTCCGCCGGCTGAATCTGCTGCTCTATCTCAACCCGTCCTGGCAGGAAGAGTACGGCGGATGCCTCGAGCTCTGGGATCGTTCGATCTCCGCCTGCCAGAAGGCGATCGCGCCGCGCTTCAACCGGGCCGCGCTGTTCGCGACCTCGGACGTTTCGTACCACGGCCATCCCGAGCCGCTGCGCACGCCCGACCACGTCACGCGCAAGTCGCTCTCGCTCTACTACTTCACCAAGGAGCCGCCGGCGGGTCGCGAAGGCGTCGAGCACAACACGCTGTTCAAGTCGCGCCCGGGCGACCGGTTCAACCTCGGCAACTTCGTGGTGCGCTCCGCGAGCTCCGGGCTGTTCCGCGATCTGATGCCGCCGCTGCTTTACAGGGGCATGCGCAAGCTCTGGAACCGGCTGTTCACCGGGAAGTAGTTGCAACGCCGAGAATTCCTCCAACTCCTGGCGCTCGCAGCCGCTGCGGGC
>DATNCP010000155.1:0-24396 GCA_035607175.1 Burkholderiales bacterium | reverse complement strand
GCTCGACGCCGATAGCGAAGGCGAAGAGGGCAAGTTCTACGTCTGGGACCGCGATGAGGTGCAACGGCTGTTGTCAGCCGAGGAGTACGCCGCCACCGCCGCGCACTTCGGCCTCGACCAGTCGCCGAACTTCGAGAATCGCCACTGGCACCTGCGGATCGCCCGCCCGGGCGAGGCCGCGAAGGAGAAACTTTTCGCCGCGCGTGAAAAGCGCGTTCGTCCCGGGCGCGACGAGAAGATCCTCGTTTCCTGGAATGCGCTCGCCATCCGTGGCATGGCGCACGCCGGGCGGGTATTCGGCCGGGAGGACTGGATCGCGTCCGCGCGGCGCGCTTTCGAATTCCTGCGCGAAAAGTTGTGGCGCGACGACCGGCTGCTCGCGACCTACAAGGATGGGCGCGCCCACCTCAACGCCTATCTCGACGACTACGCGTTCCTCATCGCCGCTGCGCTCGAGCTGCTGCAGGCGCGTTTCTCGAACGACGACCTTGTTTTCGCAGGCCGACTTGCCGACACGCTGCTGGCCCAGTTCGAGGACGCCGGGCACGGCGGCTTTTTCTTTACCGGACGCGACCACGAGCGCTTGATCCTGCGGCCCAAGCCGGGGCAGGACAACGCAACGCCGTCGGGCAACGCGATCGCGGCTCTGGCGCTGGAGCGGCTAGCCGCTTTAAGCGGGGAGACGCGCTATTCGAGCGCGGCGCGACGGACACTGGAGCTTTTCTATCCGGCGATGCACGAGCACCCTGCCGGCTTCGCCGCGATGGCGCTCGCCCTCGAGGAGCAGCTCGAGCCGCCGACGACGCTGATCCTGCGCGGCAGCGAAACGGCGCTCGGCGCCTGGCAGTCCGACTTGGCGCGCCAGTATCTTCCCGCTACTCTCCTGCTCGCCATTCCCGACGGGATAGCAGGCTTGCCGCCGATGCTCGACAAGCCCGCCCGACCGGGAGGGGTCAACGGCTGGGTGTGCCGGGGCGTTACCTGCCTCGAGCCCATCGCCGAGCTTGGAACGCTCACCAGGATCCTCAAGGAGAAGGGATGAAACGCCTCGCAAAGATCGCCGCCGTCGCCGCTCTCGCCGTAGCCTTGCCCGCCGCGCTACCTGCGCGCGCGAGCGACGAGCTCGCCAAGAAGCACGCCTGCTTCGCCTGCCATGCCGTCGACAAGAAGCTGGTCGGCCCCTCTTACAAGGACGTCGCGGCGAAATACCGCGGCGACAAGGGCGCCGAAGCCAAGCTGGTCGAGAAAGTGAAGAAGGGCGGGGCGGGCGTCTGGGGGCCGACCGCCATGCCACCCAACGCCGCGGTCTCCGACGCCGACCTCCATGCGCTGGTGAAGTGGATCCTGTCGCAGAAGTAGCCGCATCCGCGGTGATGACACAACGAGGGGCGGAGGTATGATATTCGCCCCATCCGGAGGAGCCCCATGAAGAACGCGAACATGCGCATCACGCTGCTCGTTGCCGCGCTCGGCGCCGCTTTCCCGCTCTGCGCGCAGACGCTCGAAGTGAAGATCGGCCACGTCGCGCCGCTGACCGGCGGCATCGCCCACCTCGGCAAGGACAACGAGAACGGCGCGCGCCTCGCGATCGAGGAGGCGAACGCGGCGAAGATCAAGATCGGCGGCAAGGAGGCGAGGTTCTCGCTCGTCGCCGAGGATGACCAGGCGGATCCGAAGGTCGGCACGACCGTGGCGCAAAAGCTGGTCGACCAGAAAGTCGTCGGCGTCGTCGGTCACCTGAACTCGGGCACCTCGATCCCCGCCTCGCCGATCTACAACGGCGCCGGCATTCCGGTGATCTCCGGCTCGGCGACCAATCCCAAGCTCACCGAGCAGGGTTTCAAGACCCAGTTCCGCGTCGTCGGCCGCGACGATCAGCAGGGCCCTGCGATCGCCAGCTACCTCGCGACCAACCGCAAGCCCAAAGTCGTCGCCGTGATCGACGACGCGACGGCCTACGGAGAAGGCATCGCCAACGAGGTCGAGAAGACCCTCAAGGCGCAGAAGATCAGCGTGCTGCCGCGCGAGAAGGGCACCGACAAGACCACCGACTGGAAAGCGGTGCTGACCAAGCTGCGCGGGCGCAATCCCGACGCGGTGTTCTACGGCGGCATGGACGCGACCGGCGGCCTGCTGCTCAAGCAGGCGCGCGAGCTCGGCATCAAGGCGGTGTTCACGTTCGGCGACGGCGCCTGCACCGACAAGATGAAGGAGCTTGCCGGCGCCGCTGCCGACGGGCTGCTCTGCTCGCAGGCGGGCATCCCGCCGCAAGCCGCGGATCGAAAGTTCACCGCCGCCTACAAGAAACGCTTCAAGGCCGATCCGATCCTGTACGCGCCCTTTACCTACGACGGGGCCAACCTGCTGATCGAGGCGATGCGCAAGGCCGATTCCTCCGACCCGAAGAAATACCTGCCGGTGCTTTCGAAGATCAGCTACATGGGTGCGACCGGACGCATCGCGTTCGACGGCAAGGGCGACCGCAAGGACGCGGAGATGACGATCTTCAGCATGAACAAGGGCAATCTCGAGCCGATCGCCATCATCAAGTCGGGCAAGACCATCGCCTACGCGGAGTTCATCAAGGGCGCAGGCGGCGCCGCGGCGAAGGGAAAGAAGTAACCTTCCCGCGATCCTGAAAAACGGCACCCTCGCGGTGCCGTTTTTCGTTCCGCTAGGCTGACGCCGCGCATGGACACCTTCCTGCAGCAGCTGGTGAACGGGCTCACCGCGGGAAGCGTCTACGCCGTCGTCGCGCTCGGCTACACCATGGTGTACGGCATCATCCAGCTGATCAACTTCGCGCACGGCGAAGTGGTGATGATCGGCGCCATGGTCGCGTTCACGATGATCAACCTGCTCGCGCCGGCGGGCATGCCGGCGCTCGCGGTGCTGCTGATCGGCACCGGTTGCGCCATTCCGGTATGCATGCTGGTCGGTTATTCGATGGAGCGTTTCGCCTACCGGCCGTTGCGCGGCGCGCCGCGGCTCGCGCCGCTCATCACGGCGATCGGCATCTCGATCATCCTGCAGCACCTGGCGCTGCTCGTCTGGAGCCGCAACGTGCTCGCCTTTCCGCAGATCATCGAAAGCCGCACCTACATGTTCGGCGGCACTGCGATCACCAATGTGCAGGTCGCGATAATCGCCATCTGCTTCGCCATGATGGCGGGCCTCGCGCTGCTCGTGTATCGCACGCCGCTCGGCACGGCGATGCGCGCCACGGCGCAGAACCCGCAGGTCGCGGGGCTGATGGGCATCGACACCAATCGCGTCATCGCCGTGACGTTCATCGTTGGCGCGGCGCTTGGCGCGGTGGCCGGAGTTCTGTTCGGCACCTACTACGGCGTCGCGCAGTACACCATGGGCTCGATCCTCGGCCTGAAGGCATTCTCGGCGGCGGTGCTGGGCGGCATCGGCAACATCCCCGGGGCAATGCTAGGCGGCCTGCTGCTCGGCGTGGTGGAAGCGCTCGGCGCCGGCTACATCGGCGATATCACCGATCTCTGCCACTACGGCGTCTTTGCCGGGACGCTGGAGGCCTGCAAGGACGGCGGCAACTTCGTGCTGGCGGGGTCGAACTACCAGGATGTGTTCAGCTTCCTGGTGCTGATCCTGGTGCTCGTCTTCCGGCCGCAGGGACTGCTCGGCGAACGGGTAGGAGATCGCGCTTGAAGCACCCGTGGGCGGTCCGGATCGGCGTCGTGCTGATCGCGGTGACGTTGGCGATCCTGCCATTCGCCCTTGCTCAAGTCGGCACCGCGTGGGTGCGGATCACCAACTACGCGGTGCTCTACATCCTGCTCGCGCTCGGACTCAACATCGTCGTCGGCTTCGCCGGCCTGCTCGATCTCGGCTATATCGCCTTCTACGCGGTGGGCGCCTATACGTATGCCCTGCTCGCCAGCCCGCAGTTCGGGCTGCACCTGCCGTTCTGGATCATCCTGCCGATCGGCGCCGCCGTGGCGGCGTTCTTCGGCGTGGTGCTCGGCGCGCCGACGCTGAAGTTGCGCGGCGATTACCTGGCGATCGTCACCCTCGGCTTCGGCGAGATCATCCGCATCATCCTCAACAACCTGTCGCGCCCGGTGAACATCACCAACGGCCCGCAGGGCATCGGCGGCATCGATCCGTTCCGGGTGGGCGAGTTCAGCCTCGCCAGCCCGCAGGAGATGTTCGGCCTCGATGTCAGCGGCCCGATCAAGTACTACTACCTGCTGCTCGCGGTGCTGATCGCCGTCATCCTCGTCAACCTGCGCCTGCAGAACTCGCGCATCGGCCGGGCATGGGAGGCGATCCGCGAGGACGAGATTGCGGCGCGCGCCAGCGGCATCAACACCACCAACATCAAGCTGCTGGCTTTCGCCATGGGCGCGACATTCGGCGGCGTCGCCGGCGGCATGTTCTCGGCCATCCAGAGCTTCATCTCGCCGGAGAGCTTCGTGCTGGTCGAGTCGGTGATGGTACTGTCGATGGTGGTGCTGGGCGGAATGGGCAACATCTGGGGCGTGGTCCTCGGCGCGCTGCTGCTCTCGTTCGTTCCGGAAATCCTGCGCTGGACGGTCGAGCCGGCGCAGATGGCGCTCTTCGGCCGCATGCTGATCGAGCCCGAGGTGATCCGCATGCTGCTGTTCGGTTTGGCGCTGGTGCTGGTGATGCTGTTCCGGCCCGCCGGGCTGCTGCCCTCCGCGGTCAGGCAAAGGGAGCTGACCGCTCGCGGTCAGGGCGAGCTTACCGAGCGCTCGACGTGAACCTGCTCGAAGGCCGCGGCATCGGCAAGCGCTTCGGCGGCGTGCAGGCGCTGAGCGACGTCTCCTTCTCGATCGCGGAGGGCGAGGTGTTCGGCTTGATCGGCCCGAACGGCGCTGGCAAGACCACGCTTTTCAACGTCCTCACCGGCATCTATCCGCCCGACAAGGGCGGCTTCGCCTTCAACGGCCGCGCGCTCGACGGGCTGAAGGCACACCAGGTTGCCGTCGCGGGCATCGCGCGCACCTTCCAGAACATCCGCCTCTTCGCCAACCTCTCGTCGATCGAGAACGTGATGATCGGCAGGCACGCCAGGACGCGCGCCGGCGTCTGGGGCGCTATCCTGAGGACTCGCCGCACGCTCGAGGAGGAAGACGGCATCGAGCGGCGCGCGCTCGAGCTGCTCGACTTCGTCGGCATCCGCGCCCGCGCCAACGCGCCGGCGGGCAGCCTGCCTTACGGCGACCAGCGGCGGCTGGAGATCGCCCGCGCGCTCGCCATCGAACCGAAGCTGCTGGCGCTCGATGAGCCCGCGGCCGGCATGAATGCGACCGAGCGCGTCGCGCTCGGCAAGCTGATCCAGGCGATCCGCGCTTCCGGCGTCACCGTCCTGCTGATCGAGCACGATGTGCGGCTGGTGATGAACGTCTGCGACCGCGTGCTGGTGCTCGACTACGGCGAGAAGATCGCCGAGGGCCGGCCTGCCGAGGTGCAGAGCGACGCCCGCGTCATCGAGGCCTACCTTGGCCGACCGCGCGCTGCTTGAAGTGAGCGGTTTGGAGGTGCACTACGGCGGAATCCGCGCGGTCAAGGGAGTCGATTTCGAAGTCGCCGAGGGCGAGCTGGTCTGCCTGATCGGCGCCAACGGCGCCGGCAAGACTTCGACGCTGAAGGCGCTGTGCCGGCTGATCAGCGCGCATTCGGGAACGATCCGTTATGCCGGCGAAGACATCTCGCGCGCGCGGGTGCATGAGCTGCCGCGCCGCGGCCTGATCATGGTGCCCGAGGGACGAGGCATCTTCGCTCAGCTCACGGTCCAGGAAAATCTGGCGATGGGGGCCTACGCGCGCAGCAGCGGCGACCCGCAATCGCAGTACGAGCGCTTTCCGCGCCTGGCCGAGCGCCGTCATCAGATCGCCGGCACGCTCTCGGGCGGCGAGCAGCAGATGCTGGCGATGGCGCGCGCGCTGATGGCCGGACCCAGGCTGCTGCTCCTCGACGAGCCGTCGATGGGCCTCGCGCCGCTGATGGTGGAGAAGATCTTCGAGATCATCGCCGACATCGCCGGCGAGGGCGTCACCATTCTGCTGGTGGAGCAGAACGCACGCCTCGCGCTCGAGTTCGCGAGCCGCGGCTACGTCATGGAATCCGGCGCGATCGCCCTGGCGGGCGACGCTAAAGTGCTGCTCGAAGATCCGCGGGTGCGCGAAGCCTACCTGGGTGAAGCCGCCGCAGGCTGAGCAAGGTCCGCCTGGGTGGTGAAGCTGTCGGCGTAGAACTCGTCTTCGGGCAGCTTGCAGGCCGCGGTGAAATCGCGCCGCGCGGAATCGACCATGATCGGCACGCCGCAGGCGTAGACCTGGTGCCCGGAAAGGTCCGGGAAGTCGTGCATCACCGCGCGGTGCACAAAGCCCGTGCGACCCTGCCACTGGTCTTCGGGCAGCGCTTCGGAGACGACCGGCACGTACTTGAACGAGGCGTGATCGCTCGCCCATTTTTCCGCGAGCGCGTTCATGTAGAGATCCTTCGGCCGCCGTCCGCCCCAGTAGAGCGTCATCGGTCGCTCGAGGCCGCGCTGCAGGGCGTCTTCGACCAGCGACTTGATCGGCGCGAAGCCGGTGCCCGAGGCGACCAGCACGATCGGCTTCGGCGACTCCTCGCGCAGGAAGAACACGCCGAGCGGTCCCTCGAAGCGCAGGATGTCGCGCTCCTTCATCTTCTCGAACACATGCTGGGTGAAATTGCCGCCGGCGACGCGGCGCACGTGCAGCTCGACGAGCTCGGCATCGTGCGGCGGATTGGCCATGGAAAAGCTGCGACGGGTACCGTCCTTCAGCAGGAACTCGATGAACTGGCCGGCGAGGAATTTCATCTTCTCGTTCGCCGGCAGCTTCACGCGCAGCACGATCACATCGTCGGCGACGCGCTCCAGCGACTGCACGCGACAAGGCAGCGTCTTGATGACAATGCCTTTGGCGGCGCCGACAGCGCGCGCTTCGATCACCACATCGCCGAGCGGCTTCGCCTGACAGAAGAGCGCCTTGCCCTGTGCCTTCTCCTCGTCGGTGAAGACGCGCTTCTGATAGACGCCGTAGTCGACGCTGCCTTCCAGGAGCTTGCCTTTGCAGCTGCCGCACGCGCCGTTCTTGCAGCCATAGGGCAGCACCAGTCCCTGGCGCAGCGCGGCGGCGAGGATGGTCTCGCTTGCGTCGACCTGGAACTGCTGGCCGCTCGGCTTCAGAGTGACGTTGTGCATGAAGTTAGAATGAGACCGTGAAACAGTTGCTCGTCGCCGGCTATGGTGACCTCGCGCGCCGCGCCGAACGCGACCTCGAGCGCGCGTTTCGCATCGAGCGCCTCTCGCGCCGCCTTGGCCGCGATCTCGACCGCCCGGAAACCCTGGAGCTCGAAGGGGCGCACGCGCTCTTGCACTGCGCGCCGCCACCTGCAAACGGCGACACCGACACGCGCACCGCGAACCTGCTGGCGGCGCTCGAGAACGCCCGCATTCTACCGACCCGTGCCGTCTACGTCAGTACGAGCGGCGTCTACGGCGATTGCAGCGGCGCGCGCGTCGATGAATCGCGGCCGATCGCGCCGCGCACCGCCCGTGCACGCCGGCGCGCCGACGCCGAGCAGCGCCTCGCCGCATGGTGCACCGAGCGCGGCGTAGCGCTCGTCGTCCTGCGCGCGCCCGGCATCTACGCCGACGATCGACTGCCGCTCGCCTCGTTGCGCGCTCGCGCCCCCGTGCTGCGCGTTGAGGACGACGTCTACACGAATCACATCCACGCCGACGATCTTGCGCGCGCCGTGGTGCGCGCGCTCGAGGACGATGCGCCCGCCGGCGTCTACAACGTCGCCGATGACACCGAACTGCGCATGGGCGACTGGATGGATCTCGTCGCCACGCGTCACGGCCTGCCGCGTGCGCCGCGCCTTGCGCGCACCGAGATCGAACGCAGCGTGCCGCCGGAACGTTATTCATTCATGAGCGAGTCGCGCCGGCTCGACAACACGCGCATGAAGCGCTTGCTCGGCCTGCGCCTTCGCTACCCGACCGTCTACGAGGGCCTCGCGCATGCGCACGCTGTTGGTATTGACTAACGTTCCCGATCGCGCAGCGGCTGAGCGCATCGCGGACCTGCTGATCGAGAAGCGCCTCGCTGCCTGCGTCAATATCCTCGCCTGCCGCTCGGTCTACCGGTGGAAGGACGCCGTCCAGCACGACGAGGAGCACCCGTTGCTCATCAAGACCACCGTCGATCGCTATGCCGAGCTCGAATCGGCGCTGCGCGCCGCGCATCCTTATGAACTCCCGGAGATCATCGCGGTCCCAATCGAGCGGGGCCTGACCGCCTACCTCGACTGGGTCGCCGCCGAAACCAAGTGAAAAAGCTGCTCTTCCTGATCCTGCTGATCCTCGGCGCGCCGGCGCTGGCGCAGCTCAAGTTCGGCGGCTCGACCGACAACCTGCTCGAGCCCGAGAAGGCGTTCCGCTTTTCCGCGAGCGCGCTCGAGGGCGGCGCGGTCGAAGTGCGCTTCGCGATCGCCGACGGCTACTACCTGTATCGCGATCGCTTCCGCTTCGAAGCAACGGGCGCGCGCCTCGGCAAGGCGGAGTTCCCGCCCGGCCTCCCGCACAAAGATGAGTTCTTCGGCGAGCAGCAGATCTATCGCAAGGACGTGCGCATCCGCGTCCCGGTGGAGGCGTCGGGCGAGTTCGATCTCAAGGTGACCTCGCAGGGCTGCGCCGACGTCGGGGTTTGCTACATTCCGATGGAGTCGAAGGTGTCCCTGCAAGCGAGCGGCGGGGTCGTGGCTGCGCCGTCGATCTTCTCGAGCGACCTCGAGGTCGCCCAGCTTTTCCAGAAGAGCACCCCGCTCGTCCTCGGGGGGTTCCTGGTTTTCGGCCTGTTGCTGGCCTTCACGCCATGCGTGCTGCCGATGATCCCGATCCTCTCGGGCATCATCGCCGGCGAGGGGGCCTCGCTCAGCAAGTCGCGGGCGCTGTCGCTGTCGCTCGCGTACGTAATCGGCATGGCCGTTGCCTACGCCGTGGCCGGCGTCGCGGCGGCCTATTCGGGATCGCTGCTCGCCGCGGCGCTGCAGAACGCCTGGGTCCTTGGCGCGTTCGCGCTGATTTTCGTCCTGCTCGCGCTGTCGATGTTCGGCTTGTACGAGCTCAAGCTGCCGGGGTTCCTGCACCAGCGCCTCGACCAGGCGCAGCGGCGCTTGCCGGGCGGCCGCGTCGCCTCGGTTGCGGGAATGGGCGCGCTGTCGGCGGTGATCGTCAGTCCCTGCGTCGCAGCGCCGCTTGCCGGCGCGCTGCTCTATATCGCGCAGACGCGCGATGTGGCGCTGGGCGGCGCGGCGCTGTTCGCCATGGCGCTCGGCATGGGCGTGCCGCTGATCGTGGTGGGCATCTCCGAGGGCGCGCTGCTGCCAAAGTCGGGGCCCTGGCTGAATCGCGTCAAGCAGCTCTTCGGCGTGCTGCTGCTGGCGGTCGCAGCCTGGATCGTCTCGCCGCTCTTCCTCACCGGAAAGGGCGAGACGAAGTTCGTGCGCATCGACAGCGTTGCAGAACTCGACACGAAGCTCGCCGCGCCGGGCAGGCCGGTGATGCTCGATTTCTATGCCGACTGGTGCGTTTCCTGCAAGGAAATGGAGCATTTCACGTTCAGCCAGCCGGCTGTGAAGAAGGAACTCGACGGCATGCTGCTTCTGCAGGTGGACGTGACCGCGAACACCGCCGAGCACAAGGCGCTGCTCAAGCGCTTCTCGCTCTTCGGCCCGCCGGGAATCGTCTTCTTCGACGCGCAGGGCCGCGAGATCAAGGGCCTGCGGGTCATCGGCTACCAGAACGCCGAGCGCTTCCTCAAGACCCTTTCCCACGCGACAGCGCCCGAGCGGCATCCATCGCGAAGTAAGTGAGGATGCCGTCGGCGCCGGCACGCTTGAAGGCGAGCAGCGCCTCCATCACGCAGGAGTCAGGCAGCCACTTGTTGGCGATCGCGGCGCGCAGCATCGAATACTCGCCCGAGACCTGGTAAACGAACGTCGGCGCCTTGAATTCGTCTTTCACGCGACGCACGATGTCGAGATAAGGCAGCCCCGGCTTCACCATCACCATGTCGGCGCCCTCGGCGAGATCGAGGCCGACTTCCCACAGCGCTTCGTCGCTGTTCGCCGGATCCATCTGGTAGCTCTGCTTGTCGCTTCTGCCGAGATTCTTCGCCGAGCCGACGGCGTCGCGAAACGGCCCGTAGAAGCCCGAGGCGTACTTGGCCGAGTAGGCCATGATCTTGGTGTGGATGTGGCCGGCCTTTTCCAGCGCGGCGCGGATGCGGCCGATGCGCCCGTCCATCATGTCGGAAGGCGCGACGATGTCGACCCCGGCGGACGCCTGCGTCAGCGCCTGCTTCACCAGCACGTCGAGAGTCACGTCATTGAGGATGTAGCCCGAGTCGTCGATCACGCCGTCCTGGCCGTGCGACGTATAGGGATCAAGCGCGACGTCGGTCATGATGCCGAGCTCGGGAAAGCGTTTTTTCAGCGCTGCGACTGCTCGCGGCACGAGGCCCTTGGCGTTGAACGCTTCGCGGCCATCGATCGTCTTCAGACGCTGCTCGACGACGGGGAAAAGCGCGAGCGCCGGAATGCGCAACTTCAGGCACTGCTCCGCGACCGGCAGAAGCCTGTCGACGGTCATGCGCTCCACACCCGGCATGGAAGCCACTTTCTCAGTGCGGTTTTTGCCGTCGAGGATGAACACCGGATAGATCAGGTCGTTCGCCGTGAGCACGTGCTCGCGCATGAGCCGGCGCGAAAAGTCGTTGCGCCGCATGCGCCGCATGCGCACTGCCGGGAACGTGCCATAGACCTTCATCGCTGATTTTTCTCGGAGTTTGGCCGTTGGAACTTTTCTGTCCGGCCGCCATCTTAACCTTTAGACGATTTTCATCGTCTCCCGCTTCTCCTCCCTGAGCGGGTGCCTTAATTCAAAGTTAAGGCGTTTTCCCCCCGGTTCAATCCCCTTTACCGGGGGCTTTTATTTTCGCGGCCTGCTGCGAGCCAACGCTCGAGCAGGTCGCGGCATTCCTCCAAGCCGTGTCCCGAGACGCTCGAAAAGAGCAGCACCTCGTCGCGCGGCAGATCCGCGCGCACCTGTTGCAATGTCTTCTGCTGCATCACGCGCGACAGCTTGTCGGCCTTGGTGAGCAGGATCAGCTTGCGGCGTGCGTCGCCGAGCCAGGCGATGAGCTGCCGGTCGAGCGGGGTGAGCGGATGGCGCGCATCGACGAGAACGACGACGCCGACCAGGCTCGCCCGCGAGCGCACGTACCCGCCGACGAGCTCGCCCCACTGAGCCCGCAGGGCCTGCGGCACGCGCGCGTATCCGTACCCGGGAAGGTCGACCAGCAGACCCGCTTCGCCGAGCGTGTAGAAGTTGATGGTTTGCGTGCGACCCGGGGTCTTGCTGGTGCGGGCGAGCGCCTTGCGACCGGCCAGGGCGTTGATGGCGCTCGACTTGCCTACGTTGGAGCGCCCGGCAAAGGCGATTTCAGCCGCGCCGGGCGGGGGTAGGTCGGCCGCCCGACCCGCCGCGCGCCAAAACTCGGCCTGCGAGAGGGCCTTCATGGGGAGCGGGATTCTCTAATAAAATCGCGACTTTCGGAGTTCAGGGGGGATGATGCGAGTTTTCGCGCTGGCCGCTCTAGCAGCGGCAGCCTTGCTGTCCGGACAGGCGCTGGCCCAGGGGAAGGCACAGGGCATCGCGGCGCAGGTCTGCGCGGCCTGCCATGCCGCGGACGGCAACAGCATCGCTCCCGCGAATCCCAAGATCGCCGGCCAGTTCGTCGAGTACCTCGACAAGCAGTTGCACGATTTCAAAGGGCAGGGCGGCAAGAAGGCGGCGCGCGAGAGCGCCATCATGGCCGGCATGGTGGCCAACCTCTCGGACGCCGACATGAAAGGCCTCGCCTCCTACTACGCTTCGCAGAAGCTCAAGCCGGCTGCGGCGGCCGACAAGGGCCTCGCCGCGCTGGGGCAGAAGGTCTGGCGCGGTGGCAATGCGGCCTCGGGCGTGCCGGCGTGCGCCGGCTGCCATGGCCCCGCGGGGGCGGGCCTGCCGGGCCAGTACCCTAGGCTCGCTGGCCAGTACGCCGAGTACATCGCCACGCAGCTCAAGGCGTTCAAGGAGGGCGGGCGCGCCAACGACCCCAACGGGGCGATGCGCGGCGTGGCGGGCCGCCTGTCAGAGCGGGAGATCCGGGCGGTTTCCGAGTACGCTGCGGGGCTGCGCTAGGGGAAATAAAAGACTTTGGCGAGTGTTTGCAGATGTCCAACCCAATGGAGAACCCGATGAAGAAGAGCCTCTTGGCGGCCGGTTTGGCCGTCGCTTTGGTCAGCGGCAGCGCGCTGGCACAGATGAAGCCGGAAGTCATGGTGAAGCAGCGCCAGGCGGTGATGACGTTGATGGGCAAGTACTGGGGTCCCATGGCGGGCATGATGCAGGGTCGCGTTCCCTACGACGCCAAGATCGTGCAGCGCAACGCCGGGTTTCTGGACAACCTGAGCCGCATGCCCTGGGATGGCTTCGACGCCGCGACCAAGGACGTGAAGAGCGCAGCGCTGCCGGTGATCTATAGCGATACGGCCAAATTCGCCGAGGCGGCCGACCGCCTGCAAAACGAAGCCTCCAAGCTCTATGCGGTGAGCCGCAGCGGTGACGAGGCGGCGGTGAAAGCGCAGATGGGCGCGGTCGGCAAGTCCTGCGGCGGCTGCCACGAAAGCTTCCGTCAAAAGCAGTAGCCATTTGGCGCTCCTGAGAAGCCCCGCCGCGGCGGGGCTTTTTATTCTGCTGCTCGCCTTCGGCGCCGCCGCGCAGGACGCGAAGCGCGGCGAATACGTCTCGAAGGCCGCGGGCTGCCTCGGCTGCCACACCGAGGAGAAGAAGGACGCCACGCCCTACGCCGGCGGCCGGGCGTTGAAGACGCCCTTCGGGACCTTTTTCGGGCCGAACATCACGCCGCATCGCGAAGCGGGGATCGGCGCCTGGAGCGAGGCCGACTTCTTGCGCGCGATGCGCGAAGGCCGGCGTCCTGACGGCGCGAATCTCTTTCCGGCATTCCCCTATCCGTCGTTCACGCGCATGAACGACGCGGACCTGAAGGATCTGTGGGCGTATCTGCGCTCGCTGCCGGCGAATGCGACGCCGAGCAAACCGCATGAGCTCGGCTTCTTCTACCGCTGGCGCTTCCTGGTCTCGATCTGGAAGTGGTTCTTCTTCACCCCGGGGCCGATGGTCGCGGACGCGGCGAAGAGCGCGGTGCTGAATCGCGGCGCATATCTCGTGCAGGCGATGGGGCATTGCGGCGAGTGCCACACGCCGCGCAACTTCCTCGGTGGACCGAAGGAGAGCCGCTTCCTGGGCGGCGCCAAGCTGGGCGAGACCGCGGTGCCGAACATCACGCCGACTCGGTTAAAGAAAGTCAGCGACGCCGAGCTGAAGGAGCTGCTGCGCACGGCGACGACCTCGGATGGCGACGTCCTCGCTGAATCGATGTCGGAGGTGGTGCGCAACACCACCAGCCAGCTCACCGAGCAGGACCTCGACGCCATGCTCGCCTACCTGCGCAGCCTGCCGGCATTGCCCGACGAGGGCAAATAGCGTGGAATAGCGGCGTTCGTATTCCTGTTCATAGCGATGAACGAAGCCGAGCGCCTGGTTGAGCTGATCCCGCGGCTGCGGCGTTATGCCCGCGCGCTGGTGGGTGATCGCGCCACCGCCGACGACTTGGTCCAGGACACGCTGGAGCGGGCCTGGGCGAAGCTGCATCTTTATCGCCGCGGCACCGACCTGCGCGCCTGGCTCTTCACTGTCATGCACAACGTCCACGTCAACCGCGTGCGAGCAGCGCGCGCCACCGACCAGCTCGAGGAGGACATGCCCGAGCTCGCGCAACGCGCCTCGCAAGGCGATGCGTTGCTGGTGCGCGACCTCGATCGCGCGATTTCGCGCCTGCCGGACGAGCAGCGCGCGGTGCTGCTGCTGGTGACGCTCGAGGAAATGAGCTACGACACCGTAGCGCGCACGCTCGAGATTCCGATCGGCACCGTCATGTCGCGCCTCTCCCGCGCCCGCGAGAAGCTGCGCGCGATGATGCTCGGCCAGGGCGCGACCCGCCTGAAGGTCGTGAAATGAGCGAAGCCCGCCAGCCTACCGAGGCCGAGCTCCAGGCCTATGCCGATGGCCGTGTCGACCCCGATCAGAAGGCCGCGATCGATGCCTGGCTCGCGGAGCATCCCGACGAGGCGGAGCGAATCGAGGCCTACCGCCGCTTCGACGAGGGGCTGCGCAAGCTCTATGACCCGGTGCTCGCGGAAGCCGTGCCGGGCCGCCTGATGCGTTCCGCGGGCGTCAGCCGATCTTGGCTGCCGATGGCGAAGGCCGCCAGCTGGCTGGTGATTGGTCTTGCGATCGGCGTCCTTGCCGGCTGGCAGCTGCACGAGTGGCGGACGCCGCCCCCGGTTGCAGCGGATCCCGCCGCCGTGATGGCGCGGCGCGCCGCCATGGCGCACGCGACCTATTCCCCCGAGGTGAGGCACCCGGTGGAGGTCGGCGCGGACCAGGAGCAGCACCTCGTTACGTGGCTCTCGAAGCGCGTAGGCGCGAAGGTCCGCGCGCCGCGCCTGGACGAGGCCGGGATGTCGCTCGTCGGCGGGCGGTTGCTGCCCGGCGAGAGCGGTCCGGTCGCGCAGTTCATGTATCAGACGCCGGCCGGCCGCCGCATCACGCTTTATGTCCGCGCCGAAGCGCGCGGTCATCGCGATACCGCGTTCCGCTACGCGCGGGAGAACAACGTCGGCGTCTTCTACTGGATCGACGGCGAGTGCGGCTACGCGCTCGCTTCCGCCGATCTGGCCAAAGATGAGCTGCAGCGCGTCGCCACGCTGATCTACAAGCAGCTCGACTAGCTCGCCTTCCTTATTGCTTCGGCGATCCTTCGCCGAGCGAAGCATTGAGCGCCGTGGCAAGCGCGGTGTCGCCGCTCACCAGGGCTTTCCACGCGAGCTCCATGCCGTTGCGCTTGCCCTTCACGACCAGCTTCAAGCCTTCCGGCGAGATGGTGAGCATGTAGGCCTGCTCGCCGATCATCACTTCGCGCTTCAGGGGTTTCTCGAGCTTTGTCGCCATTCTCAGCCTTTCAGCGCGGAGCGTATCTCGCGCAGTTCGTTTTCAGGGGAAATGCCTTTGCGCAGCTTTCTGCCGCAACGAGCGTACCAGTAACGCGCGTTCGGCAGGTCGCCCTCCTGGTGGTGGAGCACGGCATGAATCCAGCAGGCGAGCTCGCTCTCCTCGTCCTGCTGGACGATCTCGTGCGCGTCCCGCCATTTTCCCGAGAGCGCATGGTCGATTGCCTCGATCAGGCGGGTCTTGGCCATCATCGCAGCTGACGAAAGAGCTTCACCAGGTCCGGAAGTTGATAGTTTGCATTGAGGCCGCTCGGATTGGGCAAGACCCAGACCTCCGCGCCCTCGAACCGCTCCCCCTGCTTGCCGATGACTGCACTCTTGATGCCGAAGGCCTGGCAGTAGGCACCGACACCGAGAAACGCCACTGCCTGCGGCCGGTACCGCCTGACCTTCGCCGCGAGCCGCTTGCGTCCGGCGGCGAATTCGGCGGGTGCGACCTCCTCTGCAGTGGCCGTCGCACGGTTGACGAGATTGGTAATGCCGTACCCGTCGCGCAGCAGCTCGCCCTGCTCGCACGGATGCAGCAGGCGCGCGCTGAAGCCCGCGCCATGCAGCGCCGGCCAGAAGCGGTTGCCAGGGCGGGCGAAATGGTGGCCGGTGAAGGCGGTGTAGAGGCCCGGATTGATGCCGACGAACAGCACGCGCAGGCCCGGCGCGATGACATCGCGGATGCTCTTGTTCCTCGAGGCGAGAAGCTGCGCCTTGCTCGGCCGCCGGGAGGAGACCCTAAGCGGGTCTGATGACGTAGCCGCCCGATTTCTCGTCCGGGTCGAGCTTGATGAGGCCTTTCTTTTCTGCTTCCTCGAGAAGGTCGGAGAAGGCACGGAAGCCATAGTAGGACTCGTTGAAACCCGGGTTGCGGCGCTTGAGCGCCTGCTTGACCATCGAGCCCCAGATCTTTTCCTCGGCGCCGCGCTCGGCCATCAGCGCCTCCAGCGTGCCGAGCATCAGATCGAAGCCCTCCTGCTTCTTGTCCTCGCCCGAGCCGGCGGGCGCGGTTTCCCGCCGCTTGCGGGTGGCGCGGCGCGTCTGCTCGTCCTGGCGCACCAGATCGTCGTAGTAGATGAACTCGTCGCAGTTGGCGATCAGCAGGTCGGAGCTGGAATTCTTGACGCCGACGCCGATCACGGTCTTCGCGTTCTCGCGCAGCTTGGAGACGAGCGGCGAGAAGTCCGAGTCGCCGCTGACGATGACGAAGGTGTCGACGTGCGCCTTGGTGTAGCAGAGGTCGAGGGCGTCGACCACCATGCGGATGTCGGCCGAGTTCTTGCCCGACTGGCGCACGTGCGGGATCTCGATCAGCTCGAACGACGCGCCGTGCATCGCCGCCTTGAATTCCTTGTAGCGCTCCCAGTCGCAATAGGCCTTCTTCACCACGATCGAGCCCTTGGCGAGCAGCCGCTCGAGCACCTTCTGCATGTCGAACTGCGCGTACTTCGCCTCGCGCACGCCGAGCGCGACGTTCTCGAAGTCGCAGAACACCGCGAGGCTACGCGCTTCGGGGTTCGCCGGCAGGAGGCACCTCGGGTTGCTTGTCCTTGTTGAGCCAGGCTTGCAGGCGCTCGAAATAGAGATAGATCACCGGCGTGATGTAGAGCGTGAGGGCCTGCGACAGGAGCAGGCCGCCGACCACCGCCAGGCCAAGGGGCATGCGCGCGCCGCCGCCGGCGCCGAAGCCGATGGCGATCGGCAGGCTGCCCATCAGCGCCGCCATGGTGGTCATCATGATCGGCCGGAAGCGCACCAGGCCCGCCTGGTGGATCGCCCGCTCGGGCGCCATGCCGTCCTTTCTCTGCGCTTCGATGGCGAAGTCGATCATCATGATCGCGTTCTTCTTGACGATGCCGACCAGCATGATGATGCCGACGAAGGCGTACATGTTGAGCTCGACGCCGAACGCCATCAGCGTCAGCAGCGCGCCCAGGCCGGCCGTCGGCAGGCCCGAGAGGATGGTGAGCGGATGGATGAAGCTCTCGTAGAGGATGCCGAGCACGAGATAGATGACGAAAATCGACAGCAGGATCAGGATGCCCATGCCCTGCAGCGAGCTCTGGAACGCCTGCGCGGTACCGGCGAACGAGCCCGTGAGCGTGGCGGGGACCTGCATCTCGTTGGTCGCGTGCTGGATCTGCGCGATCGCCTCCGACAACGCCACGCCGGGGCGCAGGTCAAACGAGTAGGTCACCGAGGTGAGCTGGCCGAGGTGGGTGACCTGCAGCGGCCCCAGGCCGAAGTTCAGCGTCGCCACCGCGTTCAGCGGCACCAACGCGCCGGTGTTGGAGCGCACGTACAGCATCTGCAGCACGGTCGGATCGGTCTGGTAGCGCTGCGCCAGCTCGAGGATCACCCAGAACTGGTTGGTCGCGGTGTAGATGGTGGAGACCTGGCGCGCGCCATAGGCGTTGTTGAGCGCCATCTCGATGGTCTGCGCCGAGACCCCGAGGGCGGACGCCTTCTCGCGCTCGATCTTGACCGTGACCTCCGGCCGGGCGATCTGCAGGTCGCTGGTCACGTCGATCAGGCCGGGCAGCGAGCGCAGTTTCTGCTCGATGGCGGGCGCCCAGTGGTAGAGCTCCTCGATGCTGGCGCTGCGCATCACGTACTGGTAGGGGCTCTTGGTGATCTGGCCGCCGATGCGGATCGACGGGATGTTCTGGATGAACACCTTGGCGCCGAGCAGGTTGGCCACCTTCGGGCGCAGCTCGCGCACGATCTGGTCGGCCGGCTTGCGCTGATTGAACGGCTTCAGGTTGACGGTGATGCGCGCGACGTTGAGCAGCGGCGAGCCGGCGTTCGCGCCGACGAAGGCCATGGTCGCATCGACGTTCGGGTCCTTGCGGATGATCTCGGTCACCTGCGACGCCAGGTCGGTCATCGCTTCATAGGACGTGTCCTGCGGGCCCTCGATGAAGCACAGCAGCTGCCCGGCATCCTCGCTCGGCAGAAAGCCTTTCGGCGCGCGCACGAACAGCACGCCGGTCGCGACGCAGACACCGAGGAAGGCGATGAGCACCAGGCGCTGGTGGCGCAGAGTCCAGCGCAGCGACGCGTCGTAGCCGTCGCGCCACGCGTCGAAGGCCCGTTCGAAGGCCATGTACAGGCGCCCGTGGCGCTCGTCCTTGCGGTGAGGCTTGAGGATGCGGCTGCACATCATCGGCGTGAGCGTGAGCGAGACGAAGCCCGACAGCAGCACCGCCGTGATGATGGTGACCGCGAACTCGTGCAGCAGGCGGCCGAGGATGCCGCCCATGAACATGACCGGGATGAACACCGCGGCGAGCGAGATGGTCATCGAGATGATGGTGAAGACGATTTCCCTCGAACCGTCGAGCGTGGCCTGCATCACGCTCTTGCCCTGCTCGATGTGGCGCGTGATGTTCTCCAGCATGACGATGGCGTCGTCGACCACGAAGCCGACGCAGAGGGTCAGCGCCATCAACGAGATGTTGTCCAGGCTGTAACCGAACACGTACATCACCGCGAAGGTGCCGATGATGCAAAGCGGCAGCGCAATCGCGGGGATCACGGTCGCGGCGATGTTGCGCAGGAACAGGAAGATCACCATGACGACCAGGGAGAGCGCCAGGTACAGGGTGAACTGCACCTCCCGCACCGAGGCGCGGATGGTCTGCGAGCGGTCGTACAGGATATCGATGTTGATCGCCGGCGGTACCTCGGCGCGGAAGGTCGGCAGCAGCCGCTTGATGTTGTCGACGACCTCGATGGTGTTGGTACCTGGCTGGCGCTGGATCGCGAGCACGATGCCGCGCTTGCCCTTGAACCAGGCGCCGAGCTTGTCGTTCTGCACGCTGTCGATGACGCGGCCGAGCTCCTGCAGGCGGATCGGCGAGCCGTTGCGGTAGGTGACGATGACCGGGCGGAAGGCGGCGGCGTCGTTGAGCTGCCCGGTCGCCTGCACCGCGAAAACGCGGTCCTTGCCGTACAGGGTGCCGGTGGGCAGGTTGACGTTCGCCTGCGACACCGCCTGCTCCACTTCGTTGATGCCGACGCCGCGCGCGGCGAGCGCGTTGGGATCGATCTGGATGCGCACCGCGTACTTCTGCTGGCCGAACACCTGGACCTGCGCGACGCCGTTGATGGTCGAGATGCGCTGCGCGAGGTTGGTCTCGGCGTACTCGTTCACCACCGAGATCGGCAATGCCTCCGAGCTGAGCGCGAGGAAGAACACCGGAAAATCCGCCGGATTGACCTTGCGGAACGACGGCGGCGCCGACATCGTCGCCGGCAGCTGGCGCGAAGCCGAGGCGATCGCCGAATTCACGTCCTGCGCGGCCGCGTCGATGTCGCGGTCGAGGCTGAACTGGATGGTGACGCGCGTGACCCCCTGCCCGCTCACCGAGGTCATCTCGTCGATGCCGGCGATGGTCGAGAACTGCCGCTCGAGCACCGTCGCGACGGCGGAGGCCATGGTTTCCGGGCTGGCGCCGGGCAGCTCTGCGGTCACCTGGATGGTGGGAAAGTCGACGTTGGGCAGCGTCGAGACCGGCAGCAGCCGGTAAGCGGTGATGCCGAAGATCAGCAGGCCCGTCATCAGCAGCACGGTCATCACCGGGCGGCGGACGAACGGCTCGCAGAAGTTCAAGAAGGCTCCGCCGCCGGCTTGGCGATCTGTACGCGCGTCTTCGGCCCGAGGCGCAGCTGGCCGCGCGTCACCACGCGCTCGCCCCTGGCGAGCCCGTCGGCGATGATGGTCAGCTCTCCATCGGCGCGCTGCACCTTGACCTTGCGGATCTCGGCGAGCGAATCGGCGCCGATCACGTACACGTACTGTCCTTCGGGCCCGGTCTGCACCGCCGTTGACGGAATGGTGATCGCGTCGGCCTGCTCATAGAGCCGCAGGCTGATGTTGACGAACTGGCCCGGCCACAGCGCGGCCTCGACGTTGTCGAACTGCGCCCGCAGCCGGATGGTGCCGGTGCTCGGGTCGACCGCGTTGTCGACGAAGATCAGGCGCCCGCCGACCCGCGGCGCGGCAGGGTCGGGCGCAATGACGTCGACGCTGAGCGGTCCGGTCGCCATGTGCTTTCGCACTTCCGGCAGGCTCTGCTCGGGCACCGCGAAGTTGACGTAGATCGGCCGCACCTGATTGATGATCGCCAGCGGAGCGGCGTCGTTCGCCTTCACCAGGTTGCCCGAATTCAGCAGGATCTTGCCGACGTAGCCGTCGAGCGGAGAAGTGATGGTGCAGTAGTCGAGGTTGAGTCGCGCGTTCTCAAGCGCCGCCCGGCTCGCGCTGGCGGTGGCCTCCGCGGTCTCGGCGTTGGTGCGGATCTGTGCGTACGCTTCCTTCGAGATGAAGTTCTTGTCGAGCAGCTCCTGGTAACGCGTCGCCTGCGAGCGGGCCTGGTCGCGCGCCGCGCTGTCGCGCAAAGCGTTCGCTTGCGCCTGGCGCAGCGCCGCCTGGTACGGGCGCGGATCGATCCGGAACAGGACCTCGCCCCTTGTGACCGGATCGCCTTCGCGGAACTTCACTTCCATGATCTGGCCGTCAACCCGCGCTTTGATCGAGACGGTCGCGGAAGCCTCGACGTTGCCGATCGCAGTCAGGCGGATCGGGACAGTCTGCTGCTGCGCGGCGGCTACCGTGACCGGGACCGGCGGCGGACCTTTGCCGCCCTTGCCTTCGCGCGCCCGGCCATCGGAAACGAAATAGGTGCCCAAGCCGGCGGCCGCGAGGACTGCGACGAGGATCGTTCCGAGCACCAGCCGCTTGCTCATAAGCCTCTGATTGTCAGCCCGGAATGCGTTCCAGGGCAAACAGCTGCTCGACCGTCTCGCGACCGCGGATCAGGTGGCATTCGGCTGCCGAAACCAGCACTTCGGCCGGCCGCGGCCGCGAGTTGTAGTTCGAGCTCATCACCATCCCGTAGGCGCCGGCGGACATGAGCGCCAGCAGGTCCCCCTCCCGCGGCGCCAGCCTGCGGTCCTTGGCGAGGAAGTCGCCACTCTCGCAGACCGGCCCGACGACATCGTAAACAGCGCCGGCCTGCGCGGATTCCGCGGCGCGCACTGGCCGCACCTCGTGCCAGGCGCTGTACAGGGCCGGCCGTATGAGGTCGTTCATCGCCGCGTCGACGATGACAAAGTTTTTCGCGGCACCGGGCTTCACGTGCTCGACGCGCGCGAGCAGGAGGCCGGCGTTGCCGACGAGCGAGCGGCCCGGATCGATCACCAGCCGCTCTTTGCGCCCGGCCAGCATGCCGAGCGCGCCGTCCAGGAAGGCGCCGATCGGCTCGGGCGTCTCGTCGCGGTAGCGGATGCCGATCCCGCCGCCGATGTCGATGTGCCTGAGCGCGATGCCCGCGCGCGCCAGGCGATCGGCGAGCGCGGCGACGCGTCCGGCGGCGTCGACATAGGGCGCGGCGCTGGTCAACTGCGAGCCGATATGGCAGCCGACGCCGACGACTTCGATCTCGTTCATCGCGGCCGCCCGCCGGTACAGGGACTCGGCCTCCTCGTAGGCGATGCCGAACTTGGTCTCACGCAAGCCGGTCGAGATGTACGGATGCGTCTTCGCGTCGATGTCGGGATTGACGCGCAGGGCGATCGGCGCGCGCTTGCCGAGCCGGCGCGCGACGGCGGCGACGCGCGCGAGCTCCGCCTCCGACTCGACGTTGAGGCAGGCGATGCCGCTCTTCAGCGCGAGCTCGATCTCGTCTTCGCGCTTGCCGACCCCGGAGAACAGCGTCTTGCGCGGATCGCCGCCCGCGGCGATGACGCGCGAGAGCTCGCCGCCGGAGACGATGTCGAAGCCCGCGCCGAGCTTCGCGAGCAGCGCCAGCACCGCGAGGTTCGAGTTCGCCTTGACCGAGTAGCAAACCAGCGCGTCGCGCCCCCGCAGGGCGGCGGCGAACTCGCCGTAGGCCGCCTCGATCGCGGCGCGCGAGTAGACGTAGCAGGGCGTGCCGAAACGCCGCGCGATTTCGTCGAGCGACACCTGCTCGGCATGCAGCATGCCGTCGCGGTAGGCGAACCCCATGGTCTATTTTCCGTCGCGCGAATCGTCCGGCGGGTAGGGCACCGGCTTGTACGGCGCAGGCCGTTCCGGCTTGACGCCCGGCGGCGGCTGGTCGCGCAGATACAGTGGTCCCCGCTGTCCGCAGGCGCAAACCGGCAGCGTCACCACTAGGGCGAGCGCGAGATGCCGGCCGAAATGCTTGAAGAAGCGCATAAAATCCGCATGTTAACCCATGCTCAGCGACAGCCAATTCGAAGCCCTCGCGACCCGCGCTCTGGAGCGAGTGGAAGCGGCGCTGGAGGCGAGCGGCAGCGACGCCGATTTCGAACTGAAAGAGGGCGGCGTGCTGGAGATCGAGTTCGCCGACGGCTCGAAGATCATCGTCAACCGGCATGCCGCGGCGCGCGAAATCTGGGTCGCGGCGCGCGCCGGCGGCTTCCATTTTCGCTGGGACGGCGCCGCCTGGCGCGATACGCGCGAGGGCGGCGAGCTGTTCGCCGCGCTCTCCAAGCTGGTCTCCGCGCAGGGCGGCGAAGCGGTGCTGCTGCGCCCTTAGGCTAGGTGCCCGGGACGGGCGGTGCTTCGGGCTGCGGCAGGGGCGCGACCGGGCGCGGCGGCTGCAGCACTTCCGGCGGCGGGATCGCTTCCCGGTAGAAAAACTCCGGCAACAGCCGGTTGTCCCCCGGTAGCGGCGGATAGGGCCCGGTCGGCACCATGACCACACCGTCGGGCACGTCGCGCGGCATCTCGGGCGCGTCGTGCAGCGCTTTTTCCATGTAGCCGACCCAGATCGGCAGCGCGATCACGCCGCCCGTCTGGTTCCTGCCGAGCGTCTTCGGCTGATCGAAGCCGACCCACGCGATGGCGACCAGGCTCGGGTTGTAGCCCGCGAACCAGGCGTCGACGAATTCGTTCGTGGTGCCGGTCTTGCCGGCGAGGTCGCTGCGGCCGAGCCGCGCCGCGCGCGCGCCGGTGCCGACGCGGGTCACGTCCTGCATCATGTTGTCCATCACGAACGCGTTGCGCGCGTCGATGACGCGCAGGGACTCGTCGCCGGCGCGCTTGGGCTGGGCGAGCGCGAGCGGGTTGCCGCGGTCGTCGACGATCTTGTGGATGAAGTACGGCTGCACGAGAAAGCCGCCGTTGGCGAACACCGCGTAGGCGCGCGCCATTTGCCAGGCCGTGACCGAACCCGCGCCGAGCGCCATGGTCAGGTACGGCGGGTGTCTTTCGGGCTCGAAGCCGAAGCGCGTCACGTAGTCCTGCGCGTATTTGGGCCCGATTGCCTCGAGGACGCGGATCGAGACCATGTTCTTCGACTTGGCGAGCGCGGTGCGCAGCCGCATCGGCCCCTCGAAGCGCCCGTCGTAGTTCTTCGGTTCCCAGCGCTGGCTGCCGGTTTCTTCCGCCTCGAGGACCACCGGCTCGTCGGGAATGACGGTCGCCGCGGTGAAGCCCTTCTCGAGCGAAGCGGAATAGATGAACGGCTTGAACGACGAGCCCGGCTGGCGCCAGGCTTGGGTGACGTGGTTGAACTTGTTGCGGTTGAAATCGAAACCGCCGACCAGGGCGCGCACGGCGCCGTCCTGCGGATCCATGGCGACAAAGGCCGATTCCACTTCCGGCAGCTGCACGATCTGCCAGTTCTTTCCCTCGCGCTGCACGCGGACGATCGCGCCGCGCCGGATACGGCGTTGCGGCGCGGTCTTCGAATCCAGGCCGCGCGCCGCGAAGCGCAGACCTTCGCCGCCGATCTCGAGCTTCTCGCCGGTACGCAGTGCCACCTGCACGTGCTTGGCATCGGCGGCGAGCACGATCGCTGCGAGCAGATCGTCGCTGTCGGAATGGTCCGCGAGAAGCTCGTCGAAGTCGTCGTCGCCGATGTTCGCGGGCAACTCGACATAGCCTTCCGGCGTTCGGTAACCATGCTGTCGGTCGTACTCGAGCACGCCCTTGCGCAGCGCTGCGTAGGCCGCCTCCTGGTCGGCCTTGCGCAGCGTCGTATAGACGCGAAACCCGCGCGTATAGACTTCCTCGGGGTACTGCTCGGCGATGGCCTGGCGCACCATCTCCGCGGCGAATTCGGCGTGGATGGAGTATTCATTCACTTCGCGCCGCGCCCGCACCGGCGCTTTGACGGCCTCGTCATGCTGCGCTGCAGTAATGTAGCCCAGCTCGGTCATCCGCCG
>DATNCP010000154.1:0-20548 GCA_035607175.1 Burkholderiales bacterium | reverse complement strand
GGTGACGGCAACGCGAACAGGTTTCTTATCCATCGGGTTTGCTCCGCGCAGAGAAATCAACTTGATTTCAAATTATAATTCCCCTCGCCCGGAGATAGGGGCCGGGCCGCATCACATGTCGACCGCGTCTGCGAAAAAGCTGCGCCCGAAGTACCTGACGCTGCCCGCGATCCTGTTCGAGATCCGCCTGCCGCTCCCGGGCTGGATCTCCATCCTGCATCGCATTTCCGGCGCGCTGCTCGTGTTTCCGCTCGTCGCCTGGCTGCTCTACATGCTCGATGCCAGCCTCGCCTCGGAGGCGGGCTTCGAGAAGATCCGCACGCACTATCTGCAGATGCCCCTCGTCAAAGTGGGGCTGCTGGTCTTCATCTGGGCCTATTGCCATCACTTCTGCGCCGGCATCCGCTTCCTGCTCCTCGACCTCAACAAAGGCATCGAGCTGCGCCAGGCGCGCGCCTCCAGCGTCGCGGTACTGGTCGTGAGCCTGGCGCTGACGGCTGTTTTCGGAGCGCGGATCTGGTGAACCGCATCATCACTGGCGCGCACTACGGCATGCGCGACTGGCTCGCGCAGCGCGTCACCGCGGCGATCATGGCGGTCTATACGCTGATCGTCGCGGCGATCGTGCTGATGAATACGCCGCTCAAGTACGCCGGCTGGCAGTCGCTGTTCGCGCAGGGCTGGATGCGCGTCGCGACGCTGCTGTTCGTCGTCAGCCTGGCCTGGCACGCCTGGGTCGGGGTGCGCGACATCATCATGGATTACATCAAGCAGGACGGCCTGCGCCTCGCGCTGCAGGTCATGACCCTGCTCCTGATCGGCGCCTACGTAGGCTGGACCATCCAGATTCTGTGGCGATGAGCACTCCCCCGCAGGTTCGCCGGTTTGACGCGATCGTGGTGGGGGCGGGCGGTTCGGGCATGCGGGCGGCGCTCGAGTTGGCGCGCGCCAACCTGAAAGTCGCGGTTCTCTCGAAGGTATTCCCGACCCGCTCGCATACCGTCGCCGCGCAGGGCGGCATCGCCGCGCCGCTCGCCAACTCGACCGAGGACAACTGGCACTGGCACATGTACGACACCGTCAAGGGCGCGGACTACCTAGGCGACCAGGATGCGATCGAATACATGTGCCGCCGCGCCATCGAGTGCGTGGTCGAGCTCGAGCACATGGGCATGCCGTTCGACCGGCTGGAGAACGGCAAGATCTATCAGCGGCCCTTCGGCGGCCACACGCAGGACTACGGCAGCCCGAAGATGGCGATGCGCGCCTGCGCCGCCGCAGACCGGACCGGCCACGCGATGCTGCACACGCTCTACCAGCAGAACGTGCGCGCCAACACCCAGTTCCTGATCGAATGGATGGCGCTCGACCTGATCCGCGACCCGCAGGATGGCGCGGTGACCGGCGTCACGGCGCTCGAGATGGAAACCGGCAACCTGTTCCACCTGCAGGCGAAGGCTGTCCTGCTCGCGACCGGCGGCGCGGGCCGCATCTTCTGGGCGACGACCAATGCCTTCATCAACACCGGCGACGGCCTTGGCATGGTGGCGCGCGCCGGGCTGCCGCTCGAAGACATGGAGTTCTGGCAGTTTCACCCGACCGGCGTCGCGGGCGCGGGGGTGCTGATCACGGAGGGCGTGAGGGGCGAGGGCGGCTACCTCCTGAACAAGAATGGCGAGCGCTTCATGGAGCGCTACGCGCCGAACGCCAAGGACCTCGCGAGCCGCGACGTCGTTTCGCGCGCCATGACCACCGAGATCAAGGAAGGGCGCGGCTGCGGCGAGCACGGCGACCACGTGCTCCTCAAGCTCGACCATCTCGGCCCCGAGGTCATCAGCCACCGCCTGCCGGGGATTCGCGAGATCGCGATCAAGTTCGCCAACGTCGACCCGATCCGCGACCCGATCCCGGTGGTGCCGACGGTGCACTACCAGATGGGCGGCGTGCCGACCAACTACATGGGCCAGGCGGTCGCGCCCGAGGGCGCGGGCAAGGAGGCGATCGTCCCGGGCCTGTACGCGGCCGGCGAATGCGCCTGCGTCTCGGTGCATGGCGCCAACCGCCTCGGAACGAATTCGCTTCTCGACCTGCTGGTGTTCGGCAAGGCTTCGGGCGAGCAGATGATCAAGGACATCCGGGGCCAGCCGAGTCCGCACCGCGCGCTGCCCAAAGGGGCCGGCGATGGCACGCGGTCGCGCCTGAGCAGGCTCGACAGCGCGACCAGCGGCGAACGCGTCGTCGACGTGCTGAACGACCTGCGCCGCGCGATGCAGGCGCACTGCAGCGTGTTCCGCTTTCCCGACGACCTGGCGAAGGGCGTCGAGAAGGTCAAGGAGATCGCGCAAAGGGCGAAACGCATCTTCATCGCCGACAAGTCGAAAGTATTCAATACTGCCCGCGTCGAGGCGCTGGAGCTGGAGAACCTGCTCGAGACCGCGATGTCGACCATCGTCTCGGCCGAGGCGCGCAAGGAAAGCCGCGGCGCCCAGGCGCGCGCGGATTTTCCGGAGCGCGACGACCAGAACTGGATGAAGCACACCCTGTGGTACAAGGAAGGCAACCGCCTGGACTACAAGCCGGTGCACCAGCGACCGCTGTCGGTGGAGACCATGCAACCCAAGAAGCGGACCTACTGATGAAGCTCTCGATCTACCGCTACGACCCGGACAAGGACGAGAAGCCGTACATGCAGGACTTCGACGTCGCCCTCGACTCGCACGACCGGATGCTCCTGGATGCCATGGTCAAGCTGAAGGCGCAGGACGACTCGGTCGCCTTCCGCCGCTCCTGCCGCGAAGGGGTCTGCGGCTCCGACGCGATGAACATCAACGGCAAGAACGGCCTTGCCTGCATCACCAAGATCGCCGACCTGCCGGACCATGTCACGCTGCGCCCCCTGCCCGGCCTGCCGGTGATCCGCGACCTGATCGTCGACATGACGCAGTTCTTCAAGCAGTACCACTCGATCAAGCCGTACGTGATCAACAACGACCCTCCGCCCGAGCGCGAGCGGCTGCAGTCGGAACAGGACCGCGAGGAGCTCAACGGCCTCTACGAATGCATTCTCTGCGCCTGCTGCTCCACCGCGTGCCCGTCGTTCTGGTGGAACCCGGACAAGTTCGTCGGCCCGGCCGGCCTGCTGCAGGCCTACCGCTTCATCGCCGACACCCGCGACCAGGCGACTTCCGAGCGCCTCGACAACCTCGAGGATCCGTACCGCCTGTTCCGCTGCCATACCATCATGAACTGCGTCGACGTCTGCCCGAAGAACCTCAACCCGACCAAGGCGATCAACAAGATCAAGGAACTCCTGGTGAAGCGCGCCGTGTGATGGACAAGGCCGCCGACCGGTTGCGGTGGAAGTGCAGGCGAGGGCTGCTGGAGCTGGATATCGTCCTTGAGCGATATCTGCGGAAAAACCCTGACGACGACGAGCTTTCAGGGCTGCTCGATCTCCCGGACAATGATCTCTGGGATATCGTGAGCGGTCGTAGCGAGCAATACGAGACCCGATTCAAGGAAGTCGTGGCGCGTCTTCGCGCCGCCTAGGGGAAACACATGGACAAGAAAGCCACGCTGCAGCTCCCGGACGGCAAGTCCCTCGACCTGCCGATGATGCCGGGATCGGTCGGACCCGAAGTGATCGACGTGCGCGCCCTGTACGGGAAAACCGGCTATTTCACCTACGACCCCGGCTTCCTGTCGACGGCCAGCTGCACCTCCACCATCACCTACATCGACGGCGACGCCGGCGTGCTGCTCTACCGCGGCTATCCGATCGAGCAGCTCGCCCAGCACTGCGACTTCCTCGAAGTCTGCTACCTGCTGCTCAACGGCGAGCTGCCGAACCAGAAGCAGAAGGACGAGTTCGTCGACATCGTCACCCACCATACGATGGTGCACGAGCAGCTGGCGCGCCTGTACCAGGGGTTCCGGCGCGACGCGCACCCGATGGCGGTGATGGTCGGCGTGGTCGGTGCGCTCTCGGCCTTCTATCACGATGCGCTGAACATCAACGACCCGCAGCACCGCCTGATCTCGGCGTTCCGGCTGGTGGCGAAGATGCCGACCATCGTCGCGATGTCGTACAAGTATTCGATCGGGCAGCCGTTCATGTACCCGAAGAACAACCTGTCCTACACCGCCAACTTCATGCGCATGATGTTCGGCGTGCCGACCGAGGAGTACAAGGTCAACGACGTGCTGGTGCGGGCGATGGACCGGATCTTCATCCTGCACGCCGACCACGAGCAGAACGCCTCCACCTCGACGGTCCGGCTCTCCGGCTCGTCGGGCGCGAACCCGTATGCCTGCATCGCCGCCGGCATCGCCTGCCTCTGGGGCCCGGCGCACGGCGGCGCGAACGAGGCGTGCCTGGAGATGCTCGAGGAGATCGGCGACGTCTCGAAGATCCCCGAGTTCATCAAGAAGGTGAAGGACAAGAACTCGGGCGTGCGCCTGATGGGCTTCGGCCACCGGGTCTACAAGAACCACGACCCGCGCGCGAAACTCATGCGCGAGACCTGCCACGAGGTGCTGAACGAGCTCGGCCTGCACAACGACCGCCTGTTCAAGCTGGCGCTCGCGCTGGAGAAGATCGCGCTCGAGGACGAATATTTCGTTTCCCGCAAGCTGTATCCGAACGTGGACTTCTACTCGGGCATCGTGCAGCGCGCGCTCGGCATCCCGGTGGCCATGTTCACCTGCATCTTCTCGCTGGCCCGGACCGTCGGCTGGATCGCGCAATGGCAGGAGATGATTTCCGACCCCGAATACAAGATCGGCCGCCCGCGCCAGCTCTACAAGGGAGCGGCCAAGAGGGACGTGAAGCCGATCGGCAAGAGGTAAGGCATGTCTGGCGTGATGAAGCAGTTCCTGGACAACTCCTATCTGTTCGGCGGCAACGCGCCGTTCATCGAGGATCTGTACGAGAAATACCTCGTCAACCCGGCGAGCGTCCCCGACGAGTGGCGCGAGTACTTCGACAGGATGCAAGTGCTGCCGGGCAGCTCCACCAAGGATGTCGCTCACGCGCCGGTGGTGGAGTCTTTCGTCCAGCGCGCCAAGAAGGGCGAATTCTCCAGTCAAAGGACTCTTCCGGCCGAGCCGGTCACTCCGGAGCGCTTGCAGGTCGCGGCGCTGCTGCTCGTGACCGCCTATCGCATCTCCGGCTCGCGCTGGGCCACCGTCGATCCGCTGAAGCGCATCGCGCGGCCGCAGCAGCCCGAGCTCGAGCCGGGCTTCTACGACCTGGCCGAGGCCGACCTCGACCAGGTGGTCAATTCCGGGTCGTTCATGGGGCTGGACCGCGTTTCGCTGCGCACGCTGCTGCAGGCCCTGCGCGATACGTACTGCCGCAACGTCGGCTTCGAATACATGTTCATCTCGGATCGCACGCAGCGGCAGTGGATCCAGGAGCGGATCGAGCCCGCGCGCGGCACCGCCGCGCTCTCGAAGGAGCAGCAGAAGCGGCTGCTGCAGAAGCTCACCGAGGCCGAGCAGCTCGAGCGCTACCTGCACACCAAGTATGTCGGGCAGAAACGCTTCTCGCTGGAAGGCGGCGAGAGCCTGATCCCGTCGATCGACGACCTGATCCAGCGCGCCGGCGGCGCCGGCGTGCAGGAGATCGTCATCGGCATGGCGCACCGCGGCAGGCTCAATGTCCTGGTGAACGTGCTCGGCAAGATGCCGAAGGACCTGTTCCTCGAGTTCGAGGGCAAGCACGGCGCCGAGCTGCCCTCGGGCGACGTCAAGTACCACAACGGCTTCTCGTCGGACATCACTACGCCCGGCGGGCCGGTGCACCTCTCGCTCGCTTTCAACCCGTCGCACCTCGAGATCGTCAACCCGGTAGTCGAAGGCTCGGTGCGCGCGCGGCAGCGCAGGCGCGACGACAAGACCGGCGACCAGGTGCTGCCGATCCTGGTGCATGGGGACGCCGCATTCGCCGGGCAGGGCGTCGTCATGGAGACGCTGAACCTCTCCGGCACCCGAGGGTACGGGACCGGCGGAACGGTGCACCTGATCGTCAACAACCAGATCGGCTTCACCACTTCCGATCCGCGCGACGCGCGCTCGACGATCTACTGCACCGACGTGGCGAAAATGGTCGAGGCGCCGATCTTCCATGTGAACGGGGACGATCCGGAGGCGGTGCTGTTCGTCACGCAGCTTGCGCTCGACTTCCGGCAGAAGTTCCACAAGGACGTGGTGATCGACATCGTCTGCTTCCGCAAGCTCGGCCACAACGAGCAGGACGAGCCCTCGGTGACGCAGCCGCTGATGTACAAGAAGATCAACCAGCACCCCGGCACGCGAAAGCTCTACGCCGACCGGCTGGTTGCACAAAAAGTGATTGAAGAAGCAGAACCGGAAAAGCTCATCAAGCACTACCGCGACACGCTCGACGCGGGGCAGCAGACGGTGAGCCCCGTGCTCTCCAACTTCAAGAGCAAGTTCGCGGTCGATTGGGCGCCGTTCCTGAACGCGAAGTGGACCGACGCGGCGGACACGAATATTCCTCTGTCCGAAATTCAAAGACTCGGCGAACGGGTGACCGCCGTTCCCGAGGGCTTCAAGCTCCATCCGACCGTGGCGCGCGTCATCGAAGCGCGCAAGCAGATGGCCGCCGGCAAGCAGCCGGTCGACTGGGGCATGGCCGAGACCCTCGCCTATGCGTCGTTGCTCTCGAACGGCTACGACGTGCGGCTCTCGGGCCAGGACATGGGCCGCGGCACCTTCGCGCACCGCCACGCGGTGCTGCACGACCAGGACCGCGAGCGCTGGGACCAGGGCAGCTACATCCCGCTGCAGAACGTCGGCAAGGACCAGGGCGACTTCGTCGTCATCGACTCGGTGCTCTCGGAAGAGGCGGTGCTCGGCTTCGAATACGGCTTCTCGACCGCCGAGCCGACCGCGCTGGTCGTGTGGGAGGCGCAGTTCGGCGACTTCGCCAACGGCGCGCAGGTGGTGATGGATCAGTTCATTTCCTCCGGCGAGACCAAGTGGGGCAGGGTGTGCGGGCTGGTGCAGCTCCTGCCGCATGGCTACGAAGGGCAGGGACCCGAGCACAGCTCGGCGCGCCTCGAGCGCTACCTGCAGCTCTGCGCCGAGCACAACATCCAGGTGTGCGTGCCGAGCAACGCGGCGCAGATCTTCCACCTGCTGCGCCGGCAGATGCTGCGGCCGTTCCGCAAGCCGCTGATCGTCATGACGCCGAAATCGCTGCTGCGCAAGAAGGAAGCGGCATCCTCGATCCAGGAGCTCGCCAACGGCGCGTTCCAGACGGTGATCCCGGATACGACGACGGTGGACGAGAAGGGCGTGAAGCGGGTCATCGCCTGCTGCGGCAAGGTCTATTACGACCTGGCGACCAAGAGAATCGAAATGCAGAGGAGCGACGTCGCGATCATCCGCGTCGAGCAGCTCTACCCCTTCCCGCACAAGCAGTTCCAGGCGGAGATCGCGAAGTACCCGAACGCCGCCGACGTCGTGTGGTGCCAGGAAGAGCCGCAGAACCAGGGCGCGTGGTACCAGACGGCGCACTACTTCCGCGAGAACATGCGCGAAGGGCAAAAGCTTTACTATGCCGGCCGGCCCGCTTCGGCTTCGCCGGCCGGTGGCTACAAGGCACGGCACGACGAGCGCCAGAAGGCGCTGGTGGAGCAGGCATTCGGTAAATACAAGTAGCTTTCATCAACCCGGCGCGCTACGCGCCAGGCTCTTCTCAACCCGGTGGATGCTTAGCGGAAGCCGGGGAAGGCCTAAACGGGAGCAAAGATGGCGATCATCGAAGTCAAGGTGCCGCAGCTTTCGGAGTCCGTCTCCGAAGCCACGCTGCTCGACTGGCACAAGAAAGAAGGCGAGAAAGTCGCTCGCGACGAAAACCTGATCGATATCGAGACCGACAAGGTCGTGCTCGAGCTGCCATCGCCCGCCGATGGCGTGATCGTCAAGATCCTGAAGAAAGCCAAGGACTCGGTCGGATCGGGCGAGGTCATCGCCCAGATCGATACCGAAGCGAAGGGCGCGGTCGCGGCCCCTTCCGCCCCCAGGAAGGAGATTCCCCAGGAAAAGAGCAAATCGGCCCCGGCGGTCATGCCTGCGGCGCAGAAGATCGCTGCCGAGAAGGGGATCGACACCTCCCAGGTCCAGGGCACGGGGCGTGACGGCCGCGTCACGAAGGGCGATGTTCTTGTTCCCCCAACACCCCTTCAGCAGCCCGCGCCACCCGTCAACGTCGACCGACTGACCTCTGGGCGCCCCGAGCAGCGCGTGCCGATGTCGCGCCTGCGCCAGCGCGTCGCCGAGCGGCTGGTGCAGTCGCAGTCGACCGCCGCCATCCTCACCACGTTCAACGAAGTGAACATGGCGCCGGTGATGGAGATGCGCAAGAAATACCAGGAGCGCTTCGAGAAGGAGCACGGCACGCGGCTCGGCTTCATGTCGTTCTTCGTCAAGGCGGCGGTGCACGCGCTCAAGCGCTACCCCGTAGTGAACGCATCGATCGACGGCACCGACATCGTCTACCACGGCTATTTCGACGTCGGCGTGGCGGTCGGCAGCCCGCGCGGCCTGGTGGTGCCGATCCTGCGCGACGCGGACCGCATGAGCTTCGCCGAGATCGAGAAGAAGATCGGCGAGTTCGGCAAGAAGGCGCAGGACGGCAAGCTGGCGCTCGAGGACCTCACCGGCGGCACCTTTTCGATCTCCAATGGCGGGGTGTTCGGCTCGATGCTCTCGACGCCGATCATCAACCCGCCGCAGTCGGCGATCCTCGGCGTGCATGCCACGAAGGACCGCGCGGTGGTGGAGAACGGCCAGGTGGTGGTTCGGCCGATGAATTACTTCGCCCTTTCCTACGATCACCGGATCATCGATGGGCGGGAGGCTGTCTTGTTCTTGGTCAGTATCAAGGAAGCCCTGGAAGACCCGGCGCGGCTCATCCTCGAAATATGAAATCCTTCGACGTAGTCGTCATCGGCGGCGGCCCCGGCGGTTACATCGCGGCAATCCGCGCCGCCCAGCTCGGGCTTTCCACGGCGTGCGTCGACGAGGCGAAGGGCACCGACGGCAAGCCGGCGCTCGGCGGCACTTGCACCAACGTCGGCTGCATCCCCTCCAAGGCGCTGCTGCAGTCCTCCGAGAACTACGAGCAGGCCGGGCACCACTTCGCCGACCACGGCATCAAGGTGAAGGGCCTCGATCTCGACCTCGCCACCATGCTCAAGCGCAAGGACAAGGTGGTGAAGGCGAGCAACGACGGCGTGCTCTACCTCTTCAAGAAGAACAAGGTCGAGTTCTTCAACGGCCGGGGAAGCTTCGGCAAGACGTCTTCGGAAATCGTGGTCAACGGGGAAACGCTGCAGGCGAAGAACGTCATCATCGCGACCGGCTCGAATCCCCGCCCTTTGCCCGGGGCCGACTTCGACGAGAAGCTGATCCTGAGCAATACCGGGGCGCTCGCCATTCCGGACGTGCCCAGGCGCCTCGGGGTAATCGGTGCAGGGGTGATCGGCCTGGAAATGGGCAGCGTGTGGCGCCGGCTCGGCTCCCAGGTGACCATCCTCGAGGCCCTGCCGACGTTCCTTGGGGCCGCCGACGAGTCGGTCGCGAAAGAGGCGGCCAAGGTCTTCGCCAAGCAGGGTCTGAAGATCGAAACCGGCGTAAAGATTGCCAAAGTCGAGAAGAAGAAAACCGTTACAGTTCAATATTCTGCAGCTGATAGTTCAAGCAAGACTTTGGAGGTTGATCGCCTGATCGTCTCGATTGGGAGAGTACCGAACGTAGTGGGGCTCAACGCCGAAGGCGTTGGTCTCAAGCTCGACTCCCGCGGGTTCATCGAAGTCGATGGCGACTGCCGCACCAGCCTGCCCGGCGTATGGGCAATCGGCGACGTAGTGCGGGGGCCGATGCTCGCGCACAAGGCTGAAGAGGAGGGAGTGGCGGTCGCGGAGCGGATCGTCGGCCAGAAGCCTCACATCGACTTCAATACCGTGCCGTGGGTGATCTATACGACCCCGGAGATCGCCTGGGTCGGCAAGACCGAGCAGCAGCTGAAGGCCGAGGGCGTCGAGTACCGTGCCGGCAGCGTCCCGTTCGCGGCGAATGCCCGCGCACGGGCGCTCGGCGACACCACCGGACTGGTGAAATTCATCGCTCACGCGAAGACCGATGAGATCCTCGGCGTGCACATCATCGGCCCGTTCGCCGGCGAGCTGATCGCCGAGGCGGTCGTGGCGATGGAGTTCCGCGGCTCCGCCGAGGACATCGGCATGATCTGCCACGCGCATCCGTCGCTCTCCGAGGCCATGAAGGACGCGGCGCTCGCGGTCGACAAGCGGGCGCTGAATATCTAGCGTGGAGCGAGACTGGCCGACCCTGGTGGTGGGCGGCCTGTTTTTCCTGCTCGGCGTCATTTTCTGCGGCGTGGCCGCATGGTCCGGGTTCGGCGATCGGCTGGAGGCGGCGCGCCTCGAGTCCGACGGCGCCAGGACCCGCGCCGAGGTGCTGCGCAAGTTCATCGTCGCCGACCGCACGCAGGGCAGCGTCGTCCGCCCGAAGTACCGCGTCGAGTATCGCTTCGTCCCCGCGCGCGGCGAGCCGGTCGCCGCGGAGCAGGACCTCGAAGCCGCCCTGTGGCGGCAATTGGCGAAGGGCGACGCCCTGGAGGTGACCTACCTTTCCGCGGATCCGTCGGAACACCGCGTGGCAGGAGCGGCCGCCGACTGGACAGTGGCGCTGATCTTCGGCGTGCTCGGGGGCTTCTTCGTCCCGCTCGGCTTCTGGCTGGCACGCAACGGCCTGCGCGGCCGCGAGCTGCAGCAGCCGGTGCGCGCGCAACGCTGGATCAACGACAACCCGCCGCTCGCCCTCGGCGCGATCGGCCTGGTGTTCTTCCTGCCGTTCGCAGCGGCGGGCGCATGGTGGGCGATGTTCGCCAGCGACGAGTCCGCGGAGTTCGCGACTCGCTCGCAGTCGGTCGAAGGCATTGTCGTCGAGAAGGCGGTCGTGCGCAGGTCGAGCGGCTCGTCCTCCGGCGGCAGCCGCAGCAGCAGCACTTCGACGCACTACGAGGTCACCTACCGCTACCAGGCGCAGAACATCGAGGTGCGCGGCAAGACGGAGCTCGACAGCTCCGAATGGGATCGCCTCAAGGAGCGCGGACCGATCGCGGTCACCTACATCGGCACCGCGCCGTGGAAGCATCGCGTTGGCGGCGAGGGCGGCGCGTGGATCGGGCCCGCCATCTTCCTCGGGGTGGGCGTGCTCGGCATGCTTGGCAGCGGCTACGCGGCGCGGCGCGGCTGGCTGCGACGCGGGGCGAGCCCGGCGCCCGGCCCGAAGCCGCGGCCTCAACCCGCGAAGGAGACGCCAGTTGCCCCGGGTGTGCCCGCCCGGCGCGGCGGCAACGGGGTCCTCGCCGCGGTGGGCGGGGTGTTCTTCTGCGCCGGCTCGGCGCTGGCCGTGTCCGGCCTGCTCGACCTGATCGAGGAGCGCCGCTTCGACGCCGACGGACTGCTGGTCGAGGCGCGCATCGTCGACAAGAGCATCGAGGAGGCGCAACGCGGCGAGCGGCGCAGCACCGCGTATGCGGTGACCTATCGGTTCACGACGAAGGAGGGACGAAGCGCGGACGGGCGGGCGGTACTGAAGCCCGACGCCTGGGAGAGAGCGAAGCCGGGCGACGGCCTGCGGGTGCGCTACCTGCCGTCTCGCCCGGAGACCAGCCGCCCGCAGGGCGAGAGCCGCTGGGTCGACGTCATCGTCGCGGTCGCGGTCGGGCCGCTGTTCGCCCTGCTCGGGGCCGGCATGCTCCTGGGCGCATGGATGGCGTGGCGGAGGTACCGTGGCTGACGTCGTCGCGATCTACGAGCAGAGCCTCGCCAAGCGCGGCTTCGTCAAGGATTCCGCGCAATGGCGCGCGGTGGAGCGGCTGCAGCAGCTCTACGAGGAGTGGACGGCCTACAAGGCGAAGCGCTCCAATGCGCTGCGACGCCTGCTGATCAAGCCGCCGTTGCCGAAGGGCGTCTATCTCTGGGGTCCGGTGGGGCGCGGCAAGAGCTTCCTGATGGACGCGTTCTACCTGTGCGTGCCGCTGGTCCGGAAGCGCCGCGTCCACTTCCACCACTTCATGCGCGAGATCCATCGTGAACTGAACGAGGTGAAGGGCACCGCGGACCCGATCGCCGCGGTCGCCGAGCGCACGGCGCGCCGCTACCGCCTGGTCTGCTTCGACGAGTTCCACGTCTCCGACATCGCCGATGCGATGATCCTCGGCCGCTTCCTGGAGCAGGCGATGGAGAAGGGCGTCGAGTTCGTGATGACATCCAACTACCATCCCGACCAGCTTTATCCCAACGGGCTGCAGCGCGAGCGCTTCCTGCCGGCGGTCGAGTTCCTCAAGTCGCGCCTCGACGTCGTTTCGGTCGATGGCGGCACCGACTACCGCCGTTTGAAGATGGAAAGATTGCAGGTTTACCACCTGAGCGACGCTCCTCTCGCAGGCATTTTCGAGCAGCTCAAGGATGTCGAAGAGGAGAAGCAGCCGCTCGACGTGGAAGGCCGAACGATTCCGTACCGCAAGCGCGCCGGGGGCCTGGTGTGGTTCGACTTCCAGGTCCTGTGCGGCGGGGCGCGCTCCTACACCGACTACGTCGACCTGGCACGACGCTTCCACACGGTGATGCTGTCCGGCGTGCCGCGCCTTTCCGTCAGGCAGTCCGACGCCGCGCGGCGCTTCACCTGGCTGGTGGATGTGTTCTACGATGACCGGGTCAAGCTGGTCGTCTCGGCCGCCACCGCGCCCGAGGAGATCTTCACCGAAGGCGAGCAGAGCGCCGAGTTCCAGCGCACCGTCAGCCGGCTGCACGAGATGCAGTCGGCCGAATACCTGAAAAGCGAGCGAAGGAGAGCGAGTGGAGAAGTTCAAGGCCTACCTACTCACTGAAACCCCGGAGAAGAAGATCCGGGCGGAATTTGTCGAGCGCACGCTTGACGAACTCGATCCCGGCGACGTAGTCGTGCGCGTCGCCTATTCCGACATCAACTACAAGGACGCGCTGGCCGCGACCGGCAAGGGCAAGATCCTGCGCCGCGCGTCGTGCATCGGCGGCATCGATTTCTCCGGCACGGTCGTGTCGAGCGGCGATGGGCGCTTCGCCAAGGGCGACGCGGTGCTCGGCGTCGGCTTCGATATCGGCGTGTCGCACCACGGCGGCTATGCGCAGTACGCGCGCGTGCCCGCGGGCTGGCTCACCAAGCTGCCGCCGGGCATGTCGCTCTGGGACGCGATGGCTTTCGGCACCGCCGGCTACACCGCGGGGATCGCCGTGGTGCGCATGGAGCATGAGGGCCTGAAGCCCAGCGACGGCCCGGTCATCGTCAGCGGCGCGACCGGCGGCGTCGGGTCGATCGCGGTATCGGCGCTGGCGAAGCTCGGCTATCACGTCGTCGCGCTCACGGGCAAGGAGAGCGAGTCCGACTGGTTGAAGAAGCTGGGCGCCAGGGAGGTCAAGCTTCGCTCCACGATCGATTTTTCGAAGATCAAGCCCCTGGACAGGGCCACCTGGGCCGGCGCGGTCGACAATCTTGGCGGCGACGTCCTCGCTTGGATGTGCAGCACCATGAAGGACAACGGCGTCATCGGCTCGATCGGCCTGGCGGCGAGCCACAACCTCAACACCACGGTGATGCCGTTCATCCTGCGGGGCGCCCGGCTGCTCGGCATCAATTCCGGCGAGAGCTCGAACGACGTGCGCGCCACTGTGTGGAAGCGCCTCGGCAGCGACCTGAAGCCGCCGCTCCTCAAGGAGATGTGCCGCACCATTCCCTTCGCCAAGCTGCCGGCGGCCTTCGACGACTTCATCGCCGGCAAAGTCACGCGCCGCACCGTCGTCGACCTGAGCGAATGAAGTACCAGGAATTTCATCGCCGTTCGCTGCAAGACCGCGAAGGCTTCTGGGCGGAAGAAGCGAAGCTCGTCGACTGGCACAAGCCGTTCAAGCAAGTCCTGGACTACTCGAAGCCGCCGTTCGCGAAGTGGTTCGTGGGCGGCGAGACCAACCTCTGCCACAACGCCGTCGACCGGCACCTGGCCAAGCGGAGCGGGCAGAAGGCGCTGGTCTGGATTTCGACCGAGGTGAGCGAAGAAAAGTCGTTCACGTACAAAGAGCTTTACCTCGAGGTAAACCGCGTAGCGGCGATGATGCAGTCGCTGGGCGTGAAGCGCGGCGACCGCGTCATCGTCTACATGCCGATGGTGCCCGAGTCGGTATTCGCGATCCTCGCCTGCGCGCGCATCGGCGCGGTGCACTCGGTCGTGTTCGGCGGATTCGCTGCGGCCAGCCTCGCGGCGCGCATCGACGACGCGAAGCCGTCGCTGATGATCACCGCCGACGGCGGCAGCCGCATGGGCAAGGTGGTGCTCTACAAGTCGCTGGTCGACGAGTCGCTCAAGCTCGCCAAGCATCCGCCGAAGAAGGTCCTGCTTTTCAACCGCGGGCTGGACACCTCCCTTTCCCTCGTCGCGGGCCGGGATGTCGACTGGAAGGCAACCGTAGGGCAATTCGATGGCAAGGCGGTGCCCTGCGCGTGGCTCGAGTCGAGCGCGCCGTCCTACATCCTCTACACCTCGGGCACGACGGGACGGCCGAAGGGCGTGCAGCGCGACGTCGGCGGCTACGCGGTCGCGCTCGCGTCGTCGATGCAGCGCATTTTCTGCGGCGAGCCGGGCGAGACGATGTTCACGACCTCCGATATCGGCTGGGTGGTGGGGCACTCGTACATCATCTACGCGCCGCTGATCGCCGGCATGACCACGATCCTGTACGAGGGCGTGCCGATCCGGCCCGATGCCGGCATCTGGTGGAAGATCGTGCAGGAGCACAAGGTCGACGTAATGTTCTCCGCGCCGACCGCCATCCGCGTCCTGAAGAAGCAGGATCCGGCATTCCTGAAGAAGTACGACGTCTCCTCGCTCAAGCACCTCTTCCTCGCCGGCGAGCCGCTCGACGAGCCGACGCATAGCTGGATCACGCAATCGCTCGGCAGGCCGGTGATCGACCACTACTGGCAAACCGAGACCGGCTGGCCGCTGCTTTCCGCGGTTCCGGGCGTGGAGAAAACGCCGCTGAAGATGGGCTCGCCCAGCTTCCCGGTCTACGGCTACGACGTGAAGCTGCTCCACGAAGGCACCGGCAAGCCGGTGCCGGATGGCGAGAAAGGCGTGGTCACGATCACGCCACCGTTGCCGCCAGGGTGCATGACGACCGTCTGGGGGGACGACGAGCGCTTCGTGCAGACCTATTTCAAGGACTTCAAGAACATCTATTCGACCTTCGACTGGGGCATCCGCGACAAGGACGGCTACTACTTCATTCTTGGCAGGACGGACGACGTCATCAACGTCGCCGGCCACCGCCTCGGAACGCGCGAGATCGAGGAGGCGGTGAGCGCGCATCCGAACGTGGCGGAATGCGCGGTGGTCGGCGTTGTTGACTCCCTGAAGGGCCAGATGCCGCTTGCTTTCGCGGTACTCAAGGACGCCTCGAAACCGACCACGCAACAGGAAGTCATGGAGACCGTCGACAAGCAGCTCGGGGCGATCGGCAGGCCGAAGGCGGTGCACTTCGTCACGCTGCTGCCGAAAACGCGCTCGGGCAAGACGCTGCGCCGCTCGATCCAGGCGCTCGCCGAGGGCCGCGATCCGGGCGATCTGACTACAATCGAAGATCCCAATGCGCTCGAACAGATAAGGAAAGCCCTGCAGACATGAAGACCCGGCCGATGCTCACCCTCGACGACTGCCGCAAGATCAGCGCCGCCGCCGAGGCCGAAGCCAGGAAGAACAACTGGATCGTGGCCATCGCGATCCTCGACGACGGCGGCCACCTGCTGCACCTCGTCCGCATGGACGGCGCGTCGCCATTCAACGCGCGCACCGCGGTGGCCAAAGGCAAGACGGCCGCGGAAACGCGCCGCTCCACCCTGGTGTGGGAGGAGCGCATCAAGGCCGGCCGTAACTCCATGCTCGGCATGCCCAAGATCACGCCGGTGCAGGGCGGCCTGCCGATCGTGGTGGAAGGCGTCTGCGTCGGCGGTATCGGCGCGTCCGGCGTGCAGTCGCACGAGGACGAGCAGATCGTCGCCGCCGGCATCAAGGCTCTAGGACTGTAGTCAACCGAAGAGGGAATCAACAATGCTTCGCTTCAGCTCATTTGCAACGTTTATGCTCGCGACGTCCGCAGTCTTCGCGCAGGTCCCGGCGGATCCCGCCAATCCCAACGAGAACCTGCCGGAGAAGGCGAACTACATGCCTTACGGGGAACCCATCAAGCTCGCCGATGCGAAGAAGGCCGCCGACGCAGCGCTCGCGGAGGCAACCAAGCGCGGCTGGCCGGTGATGTGCATCGCGGTGGTCAGCCCGAGCGGTGACCTGGTCTATTTCGTCAAGATGGACGAATGCCAGTACGCCTCGATCGCCATCGCGCAGCACAAGGCGAAAGCGGCAGCGACCTTCCGACGCGCGACGATCAATTTCGAGCGGCTGCTCGGCCGCGGGCCGTTCTTCAATTACCTGGCGACGCTGGACGGCGTGATCGCGTCGCGCGGCGGCAACCCGATCGTTGCCAACGGCAAGATCATCGGTGCCATCGGCGTGTCGGGCGGAACCGGGACGCAGGACGACGTCGTCTCACTGGCCGGTGTCGCAACGAGCAAGTAGCGGCGGTTGCACGTCCTCATCGCAGGCGCGGGGATCGGCGGGCTCACCGCCGCCCTCGCGCTGCTCAAGCGGGGCATCGACGTCGATGTCTACGAGCAGGCCGCCGAGCTGAAGGAGGTGGGTGCCGGCGTGCAGTTGAGCGCCAACGGCACCCGCGTCCTCCACCTGCTGGGCGTCGCCGAGGCGCTGCGCGCGCTGTCGTGCGAGGCGGTCGGCAAGGAGGTCCGCCTCTGGAGCACGGGCGAGACCTGGAAGCTGTTCGACCTCGGCGCCGAGTCGATCGCGCGCTACGGCTTCCCGTATTTCACGGTGTATCGCCCCGATCTGCTTGCGGTCCTGAGCGAAGCGGTGCGTCGCGAGAAGCGCGACGCGATTCACCTCGGAATGAAGGTCGCCGGCTTTACGCAAGGAAGCCGCGTAAAGCTGCAATTCGAGAACCATGAAGCCGAGGGCGATGCTCTTGTCGGTGCCGACGGCGTGCACTCGCGCATCCGCCAGGCGTTGTTCGGCCCGGACAAGCCGGCCTTCACCGGCAATATCGCCTGGCGCGGCATCGCGCCGATGGAGAAGCTGCCGGCGCGCATGGCGCGGCTGGTCGGCACCAACTGGATCGGGCCGGGCGGACACATCGTTCACTACCCGTTGCGCGGCGGCGTGCTGATGAACTTCGTCGGCATTCGCGAGCGCGGCGACTGGCAGACCGAGTCGTGGAGTACAAAGGGGTCTACCGAGGAAGTCCTGGCCGACTTCCGCGGCTGGAACGAGGACATTCAGGCGCTGATCCGCAATCTGGCAACGCCGTACAAATGGGCGCTGATGGTGCGCGAGCCGATGCCGCGCTGGAGCGTGGACAGGGTGACGCTGCTCGGGGACGCCTGCCATTCGATGCTGCCGATGCTCGCCCAGGGCGCGGTGATGGCGATCGAGGACGGCTACATCCTGGCGCGCTGCCTGGGGGAGGGCGCCCGCGATGTGCCGGCCGCGCTGTCGCGTTACGAGGAGGCCCGTCGCGAGCGCACGCGCAAGGTGGTCGAAGGCTCGGCGGCCAATGCGCAGCGCTTTCATAATCCACGGCTCGCGGATCCCGCGGAGGCGAAGAAGTACGTCGACCGCGAGTGGGACCAGTCGCGGATCGCCGAGCGCTATGAATGGCTGTTCCGCTACGACGTGACGCAGGTGCCGGTTTGAGGCTGCGCGAATTTCTCGAAGAGCTCGGCCCGGACGAGCTGCAGCGCGTCGGCGGCCCGGTCGAGCTCGCCGACGTGGCGGCGGCGCTCGATGGAAACCCGAAGGCGGTCTGGTTCGAGCGCCTGTCGCTGGCGGGAAATGTCACCGGCAGCCGCTCGCGTCTCGCGCTCGCTTTCCGCACCAAGCCGCGCGAGCTGCTGCGCGAGGTACTTGGCCGGCTGAAGAGCAAGGGCGAGGTCGTCGAAGTGCGGAAGGCGCCGGCGCAGGAAGTGGTCGAGCGCGAGCCTGACCTGACGGCGCTGCCGGTGCACCTGCAGCACGGCCTCGACGGCGCGCCTTACATCTCTGCGTCGGTCGACTTCACGCGCGACGACGAGCGCGGCGTGACCAATGTCGGCATGCGCCGCCTCATGCTGCGCGGCCGGCGAGAGGCGGGCATCGATCTCAACGCGCCTTCCGACCTGCGCGCCATCTACCAGGCGCGCGCGAAGCGCGGCGAGCGGCTGCCGATCGCTTTCGTGGTCGGCTCGCATCCGATCGACCAGGTCGCCGCCACCATGCGGCTGCCCGGGGACGAGCTGGCGCTGATCGCGGCGCTGCGCGGCGCGCCTCTGCAAGTGGTCAAGTGCGTGACCAGCGAACTGCGCGTGCCGGCGGATGCGGAGTACGTCCTCGAGGGCTATCTCGACGAGCGCGGCTACGCGGAGCCCGAAGGACCCTATGGCGAGTTCCTCGGTTACTACGGCGCGCTGAAGAGCAATCCGGTGTTCCATCTCACCGCGGTCACGCACCGGCGCGATGCGGTGTTCCAGACGGCGACGATCAGCGGCCGGACGCTGTCGCGCACTGATACGTCGCAGCTCAACGCCTTGCGGGCCGAGGTGGGCGTGTGGCGCGCTCTCGAAACCGCGGTGCGCGGCACGAAGGCGGTGTACGCCTCGCCCGCTAGCGGCGGCGCGTTCAACGTACGCGTTCAGCTCGAGACGCGCGCGCCGGGCGATGCGCGCAACGCGATCGCGGCGGTGTTCGGCTGCCTGGTCAACGTCAAGCATGTGTTCGTGGTGGATCCCGACGTCGACGTCTGGTCGGACGAGCAGGTCGAATGGGCGCTGGCGACGCGTTTCCAGGCCGACCGGGATCTCGTCGTCGAGAGCGGATTCCGCGCCATCCCGCTCGATCCTTCGCTGCGTGGTGCGACGACCGGGGCGAAGGCGGGCTTCGACCTGACGACGCGCGACAGTGCGCCGATTCCTCTGCCGCCGAACTACGAGGGACGGCGTTTCGAGTCCGTCGAGGCCGCGCTGCGCGACGGACCGAAGTACTTCGTCGAGCTGATGGCGGCGCGCGCCAGCCGCGATGGTCGCGAGATCGTGCGCGATCTGGAGTCCTTGCGCGCCCGGCTTGGCCGCGACGCCGAAGGGAGGTATGTCCTCAAATGAGATTCCTGCTGCTGTTCCTTTTCTCCACGGCGGTCTTTGCCCAGGAATGGCCTTCAAAGCCCATCCGCTGGCTCGTGCCGTTCGCGCCCGGCGGCCCAGCCGACGTGGTCGCGCGCATCGTCGCTGCCGGCCTCGCCGAGCGCACCGGCCAGCCGAACGTGGTCGAGAACCAGGCCGGGGCGAGCGGCAACATCGCCCACGCGGCGGCATCGAAGGCGGCCCCGGACGGCCACACCCTGGTCTTCGTCGTGCCCGCTGTGATCACCAATCCGTTCTATCTCAAGGCGTCGGTCGATCCCTTCCGCGATCTCGCGCCGGTCATCCATCTCGACAACGCTTCGATGGTTCTGATTGCGCATCCTTCGTTTCCGCCTGCGACGCTCGCCGAGGTGCTCGCTTACGTGAAGGCAAACCCCGGAAAGGCGACCTGCGGCGCATCGGGCGCGCTGCCATCGGTCGGCTGCGAGCTGCTGCGCTCGCATGCCGGCGCCGACCTGCTGATGGTGATGTACAAGGGCAACGCGCCGGCGCTCAACGCGTTGATGGGCGGCGAGATCAACCTGCTCTTCGACGTCGTCAACATCGCCGTCGGCCATGTGAAGTCCGGGCGCGTGCGCGCCATCGCCTCGACCGCGCCGAAGCGCGGCACGGGCCCGCTGCCCGACCTGCCGGTGATGGCGGAGACGGTTCCCGGCTTCGATCTCGTCACCTGGCACGGGGTCATGACCGCGCCGTCCACGCCGCGTCCTGCCGTCGAGCGGGTCAATCGCGAGCTGAACGCGGTGCTGCAGAGCGCGGAAACGCGGCAGCGCTTCGTTGCCTCGGGGCTTCAGGTCACGGGAGGCACGCCGGACGAGTTTGGCGCCATCCTGCGCCGCGACTACGACAAGTACGGCGCGGCTCTGCGCTCGGCGGGAGTGAAGCCCGAATGACCCGGCGCATCGTCACCGGTCACGACGCGCAGGGCAGGGCGGTGATCGTCCATGACGGGGCCGCGCCGAACGTGAAGCGCCGGCCCTCCGGGCTGGTCTCGACGCTGCTGTGGACGACCGACGAGTCGCCAGCAAACGTGAGTCGGAAAGACGACCGCGCGGCGCGCGAGGTCGGCATTCCGCCGCCCGAGCGCGGCTCGATCTTCCGGGTGGTGGACTTTCCGCCGGGCGCGAAGGGCGAGATGCACCGCACGCGCAGCATCGAC
>DATNCP010000088.1:0-9760 GCA_035607175.1 Burkholderiales bacterium | reverse complement strand
CGTGACCGCGGTCACCGGCGGCGGCTTCGGCGCGCGCAACTCGGGCTTCATGTTCGTCTCGCTCAAGCCGCTCGCCGAGCGGCCGAGCGCGGGCGCGGTGGTGGCGCGGCTGCGGCCGCAGCTCGCCAAGATCGCCGGCGCAAACCTGTTCCTCGTGCCGGTGCAGGACGTGCGCGTCGGCGGGCGCCAGGGCACCGGCACCTACCAGTACACGCTGCAGAGCGACGACGTGGCGGCGCTGCGCGTCTGGACGCTGCGGCTGCAGACCGCGCTGCAGAGCCATCCGCTGCTCGCCGACGTCGCGAGCGACCAGGAGACCCGGGGGTTACAAGCGAGTTTGGTCATCGACCGCGCCACCGCGTCGCGCATGGGCGTCACCACCGACATGATCGACGGCACACTCGGCAACGCCTTCGGCCAGCAGGTGGTGTCGAACATCTACACCGACCGCAACCAGTACCGCGTGGTCATGGAGGTCGATCCGCGCTATGCGCAGGGACCCGAGGCGCTGAAGGACGTCTACGTCCTCTCCGGCGCGGGCGCGAGGGTGCCGCTGAGCGCGGTGGCGCACTACGAGTTCACCAACACGCCGCTCTCGGTCAACCACCAGGGGCAGTTCGCCGCGGCGACCATCTCGTTCAATCTCCCCGAAGGCGTGTCGCTCTCGCAGGCGAGCTCGGCCATCGCCGAGACCACTGCGCAGATCGGCGTGCCGGCGAGCGTCTACGGCTCGTTCCAGGGGACGGCGCGCTCCTTCGAGTCGACGCTCTCGCGCCAGCCGTGGCTGATCCTGGCGGCGATTCTCGCCATGTACATCGTGCTCGGCGTGCTCTATGAGAGCGTGGTCCACCCGATCACGATCCTCTCGACGCTGCCCTCGGCCGGCGTAGGCGCGCTCCTGGCTCTGCTTGCTTTCAGGGCCGAATTCACGGTGATCGCCTTGATCGGCGTGTTCCTGCTCATCGGCCTGGTGAAGAAGAACGCCATCCTGATGGTCGACTTCGCGCTCGAGGCGCAGCGTAGCGGCAACAAGCGGCCGGAGGAGGCGATCTACGAAGCCTGCCTGCTGCGTTTCCGGCCGATCATGATGACCACCATGGCCGCGCTGCTCGGCGCGCTGCCGCTGGTGCTGCGCCGCGGCGACGGCGCGGAGCTGCGCCAGCCGCTCGGCATCGCCATCGTCGGCGGGCTGATCCTGAGCCAGCTCCTCACCCTCTATACGACGCCGGTGGTGTACCTGTACCTCGACCGGTTCCGGCTCTGGCTGCGCCGCAAGCGTCCCGAGCTCAAGGCCGCATGAAACGCTTTTCAATCATTTGTCTCCTTGCGCTGGCCGGTTGCGCGGTCGGCCCGGACTACCGGCGGCCCGACGCGCCGATTTCCGAGACGTTCAAGGAGCTCGAAGGCTGGAGCGCCGCGCGCCCGCGGGATGATTTGCCGCGTGGCCAATGGTGGTCGGTGTTCGAGGACGCCGAGCTCGACCGGCTGCTGCAGAAGCTCGAGCTCTCGAACCAGAACGTGCGCGCCGCGGAGGCGCGCTTGCGGCAGGCAAGGGCGCTCGCCGACCAGGCGCGCGCTGGCCTGTTTCCGACGCTGGGGGCGAACGCTTCGGCAGTGCGCAGCAAGTCGCCGTCGCTCTCCAACGCGCCCTCGCTCGCGACCGGCGCGGTCAACACCTACAACGCCAATCTCGGCGCGAGCTGGGAGCTCGACCTCTGGGGCAAGGTGCGACGCTCGATCGAGGCGGGCGATTCGACCTGGCAGGCGAGTACGGCCGAGCTGGAGGCGGCGAAGCTTTCGGCGCGCGCGGCGCTGGCGCAGGCGTATTTCTCGCTCCGCGTCACGGACGCGACGCGCGAGCTGCTGCAGAACACGGTCACGGCCTACGAGAAGAACTACGAGTTGACCCAGAACCGCTACAAGGCCGGCGTCGCCGCACGCGTGGAAGTGATGGCGGCCGAAGTGCAGCTGAAGAGCGCGCAGGCGCAGTTCATCGACCTCGCCGTCGACCGCGCGCAGTTCGAGCACGCCATCGCCATCCTGATCGGCGAGCCGCCGTCGAAGTTCGCCGTCGCCCCGGCCCCGGGCGCCCTGGCAATGCCCCGGATTCCGGTGGGCGTGCCTTCGGCGCTGCTCGAGCGCCGGCCCGACGTCGCCGCCGCCGAGCGCAACGCCGCCGCGGCGAACGCACGCATCGGCGTCGCCAAGGCGGCGATGTTCCCGACGCTCAGCCTGACCGGCAGCGCGGGCTTCCGCGCCGCGGACCTCGCCAACCTGTTCAGCGTGCCGAGCCGCGCCTGGTCGCTCGGCGCCTCGGCGACGCAGCCGCTCTTCGATGCCGGCCTGCGCCGCGCCCAGACCGACCAGGCGATCGCCGTCTACGACGAAGACGTCGCGACCTACCGCCAGACCGTGCTGACCGCCTTCCAGGAAGTCGAGGACAACCTCGCGGCGCTGCGCATCCTCGAGCAGGAGGCCGCCGTGCAGGAAGAAGTGGTGGCGGCGGCGCGGCGCACGCTCGAGCTGACCAACAACCAGTACCAGTCCGGCGTGGTGAGCTACATCAACGTCATCGTCGCGCAGACCACGCTGCTCGCCAACGAGCGTAGCGCCGCCGCCGTGCTCGGCCGCCGCCTCACCGCCAGCGTCGCGCTGGTGAAGGCGCTCGGCGGCGGCTGGAGCACCGCGGACGCGACCGCCGGCGCCACGGCGCGCTAGACTTCCCCGCGTGGCGAAGACCTTCCTCGAGCGACTCGATGGCGAAGCGCGAGATCTCCTGCTCGCCGTCGCGCGTCCGGTCTCGCATAAGAAGGGCGAGCGCCTGGTGCGGCACGGCGATCCCTCGCGCGGCGCCTACGTCGTGCGCGAAGGCGCGGCCGAAGCGACCGTCACCCTGCCGGGCGGCGAGAAGCTGAGCGTTGCGAAGTTCGGAGCAGGCGGGGTCTTCGGCGAGATGGCGCTGATCGAGCGTGGCACCTGCACCGCCACCGTCACCGCCACCGAGAATCTCGCCGGCTGGTTCATCGAGCGTGACGACTTCCGGTCGCTGGTCGCCCAGCGCGTCCCCGGTGCGCTGCGCGTGCAGCATGCCCTGACCCTCGTCCTTTCCGACAAGCTGCGCCAGCTCAACCTCAAGGTGCTCGACGTCGCCGCTTCCGAAGACAAGCCGGCGCGCAAGTCGAACGGCGCCGATCCGCTCGCCGGCGCGAAGCGCACGAAGAAGGCCTCTTTCGACTTCAAGCCCTTCCTGCCGCACCTGCCGATCTTCGAAGGCTTCGACGCCGCCGAGATCGACGAGGTGCTCGCCGTCGCCCACGTCCTGGAGTTGCAGCGCGGCCAGAAAATCTTCTCCGCCGGCCAGCCCTCGACCGCTTGCTTCATCGTCGTCCGCGGTGCCGTAAAGATCCGCGCGCAGCACGCCCAGCGCGAGCGCCGCATGGCCATCCTCGGCCCCGGCCAGCTCCTCGGCTACATGAGCGCGCTCGAGAAAAGCGTGCACGGCTCCGACGCCGTGGTGCGCGAGGACGCGCTGCTGCTCGAGATTCCCGCCCCGGAGTTCGAGTCGCTCTACTTCGGCAGCAGTTCCGCCTCGACCAAGCTGCAGCGCGTCATCCAGAAGAGCCTGCTGCTCTCCCTCGGCCAGACCAATCGCCATCTCACCCGGCTGATCAGCCAGGCCAAGCTTCGCGGCGCGGAGAAGGAAGGCGTCGAGCTGGAAAAGGCCTACGGCGGACAGATCACCGCGGCCTCGCTCGATCCGTGAACATCTTCATCGCCGGCGGGACGGGCGCGATCGGACGCGTCCTCGTGCCGTTGCTGGCGAATGCAGGGCACAAGGTCGTCGCGCTCACCCGCTCCGCGGATCGCGCCTCGCAGCTGGCGCAAATGGGCGCCGTGCCGGTGGTTGGCGACGTGTACGACGAAGCGCGCCTCGCTCGATTGGTCGCGGAATCCGCAGCGGAAGTCGTCATTCACCAGCTGACGGCGTTCGGAACCACGGACGGCGATCCGTACGCGGAAACGATCCGCGTGCGCATCGACGGAACGCGCAGTCTGATAGCGGCGGCGCGCGCCGCCCGCGTGCGGCGCTTCATCGCGCAGAGCATTTCGTTCGTCTGCTCGCCGGCCGGCAGCGGACTCACCGACGAAGCGACGCCGCTCTATCTCGATGCGCCCCCCTCGGTTCGAGCGCTGGTGGAAGCCGTCGCGTCGCTCGAGCGCCAGACGCTGGAGGCGAACGGCACCGTTCTCCGCTACGGCTGGTTCTTCGGCCGGGGCACCAGTTGGGATCCGCAAGGCGCGATTCCGCGCGCCATTCGCGAGGGCAACTATCCGCTCGTGGGAGCCGGCGCCGGAGCGTATTCGTTCATCGATCTGCGTGACGCGGCCGCGGCGACGGTCAAGGCTCTGGCTCGAGAAGCCGGCGGCATCTACAACATCGTCAACGACGCGCCAGCCCGATTCAGCGAATGGCTACCCTTCGCCGCAAAGCTCCTCGGCGCGCCGGCGCCGGGTCGCGAGGACGAGGCTTCGGCACGGAAGAGAGTCGGCGACATGCGGGTCTACTACATGAACGAGCAGCGCGGCGCGTCGAACGCGAAGGCGAAGCGCGATCTCGGTTGGCAGCCGGTTTTCCCTTCATGGCGAGCCGGGTTCGAGTCGCTCTATCGCTAGTCCAGGTCGCGAATCGAGATGACCGGGCGATCTTTCCTGATCGTCGCATGAAGCATCGAATACTCCGGCACCTCGACCCACGCTGCCGTATCCCGCGTCAGCGGCTCCGACGCCACCAATATGGATGTCGCGTTCTCCGAGCCGCCGGTCATCTGCCATTCGCCGTCGTGCAGGCCGTAGTTGCGGCCGGCTGTGTACCAGAGGCTCAGGTAGGACAGGTTGGCTTCGTGCAGGCGCGCGGCGTCCGCGGTGGGGAAGCAGCCGAAGTCGAAGCAGTAGCGCACCGCGGCGAGCTGGGTGCCATCGGCGATGAAGAGGTTGAGCGAGGAGCTGATGGCGATGCCGAGTTTCCTGCGCGCATCACGGATGATGTCGAGGCTGCGCTCGACGGCCTTGCCGAGCTCGTCGGCGCTCGGATGCCGGTGCGGGTCGGGGAGCTGGGAAACGATCAGGGCGTAGACCCACTCGCTGTCGGTCGTGCCGTGGACCTGCGACATGATCGCCGGCTTGATGTGAGGCGCGAGGAGGGGCTTCATCTCCGAGAAGCGTGCGAGGTCGCCGTTGTGCGCCATTACAAGCGGCACGTCCTTGAAGTGGAACGGGTGGCAGTTCTGCAGCGAGATCTCGACGCGCGTGTGGTACGCGACGCCGCGCACGTGGGCGAGCAGGCAGCCGGTGCGGATTTTCTCGGCGAGGTTCTTGAGGTTGCGGTCGAAGACCGGGAGCTGCTGCGAGTAGTAGGAGAAGGCGCGGCCGGGCTCGTGGCTCACCGGGTCCCAGGCTCTCATTCCGAAGCCGGCGAGGTTGAGCATGTTCAACATGCGGGGCATGGTCGACTGCCGCACCAGCGCAGAGTCGGGTTGGTAGAGGAAGTTGTCCAGCAGCACCGGCTCGCCGAGGTAGAGGAGAGCGCGGCACATGGGATCAGCCCTTCTTCTGCTCTTCCAGCCGGTCGGTGGCGGGCGGCGGGGTGCGCGAGAGCGCGGCGATCTCGTCCCAGAGCGCCGGGGTCATGTCGATCTTCAGCGAGTCGAGCGAGGCCCGAAGCTGCTGCAGGCTGCGCGCGCCGATGATCGGGGCGGTAACCGCCGGATGCGCCGCGACCCAGGCCACCGCCGCCGCCATCGGATGGAAGCCGTGCTTCTTGCAAAAAGCGGTGAACTTCGCGGCCACCTCGTGCATCCACTCCTCGCCGTAGCGCGCGGTGTACATTTTGTTGCTGGCGAGGCGGCCTTGCGCGGACTTGTCTGCGTATTTGCCGGAAAGGAGCCCGCCGCCCGCCGGGCTGTAGGGGAACACCGAGACGCCGTTCGCCGCCGCCATCGGCAGGATCTCGACCTCGGCCTGGCGCTTCACCAGGTTGTACATCGGCTGGATCGCCTGCACTCGCGTCCAGCCCTGCGCCTCCTGGATGCCGAGCGCGGCCTGCGTTTCCCAGGCGGAGTGGTTGCTTAGCGCGGGGTAGAGCACCTTCCCGGCCCGCACGGCGTCTTCCAGGGCGCGCAGCGTCTCCTCGAGTGGCGTAAGCGTGTCGCGCATGTGCAGGTAGAGGATCTCGACGCGGTCGGTCTGCAAGCGCTTCAAGCACGCATCGACTGCGCGGCTGACGTGACGACGCGAGCTGCCCTTGGCGTTCAGGTCGGTTCCGACCGGGTTGAAGACCTTGGTCGCGACGACCAGGTCCTCGCGGCTCCCGCGCATCAGCTTGCCGAGGATCTCCTCGGACTTGCCCTTGCTGTATTGGTCTGCGGTGTCGAAGAAGTTGACGCCGAGGTCGCGCACCGCCTTGAACATCTCGGCGGAGGCCGCCTCGTCGGCGTCGCCGCCGAAGGGCATGGTGCCGAAGCAGAGCTGCGAGACCTGGACGCCGGTACGGCCGAGGGGTTTGTATTTCATAGGAGTTCGCGCAAGCGTAGCACCGCGCTGTCCGGGCTGGTCAGCACCGGGCAGGAGACGGCCTTGGCGACGGCTTCGCGCGCGCCCGCCATGGAGAACTGCGCGAGGATCGCCACGTCGCAGACACCCAGCCGCGGCGCCGCGAGGGCGAGCAGGCCGTCGTGCGTGGCCTTGTCCCCGGCGTCGAGCGCGGTCATCGCTTCCGGCACGCAAACCGACTTGATGTTGATCTGGGGATCGAGCTGGCGCAGCTCCGCTTCCAGCGCGGGCACGGTGGCCGGAAAGGTGGCGAGCATGCCGACGCGCCGGCCGTGGCGCAGCGCTTCTTCCAGCATCGCCTCGTTCGGGCGCAGCACCGGCACCTTCTGCTCGCGCTTCACCGCCTCTATCGCATCGCCGAAAGCGGAGCAGGTGTAGAGCACCGCGTTCGCGCCGGCGTCGATGCCGTACTGGGCGAGCGCGGCGATGCGGCGGGAGAGCTGCGGGGTCAGCGCGCCGTCGCGGTTGCGGTCGCGAGAGAGCGAATCGTCGAGCAGGTTGGAGAGCTCGGCCTCGGGCCAGTGGCGGCGGAATGCGTCCTCGACCGGCGCGATCGCCACTTTCACGGCATGGACAAGCGCGATGCGAACGCCCATGAACCAAGTATAAGCGCTTGACCGCAGTCAAGAATCTGCGTCCGCGGCTGGCCGATAATAGCGCTCTGCATGGCACGCAAAGCGCGCTCGACTCCCAAGGGAAGACAAGTCGATGCGCGCGCACTCGAAGAGGTGCGCGCGCTGCTCGGCGACGAGTCGCGGCAGCGCGACCTGCTGATCGAGCACCTGCACAAGATCAACGACCGCTACGGCCACCTCTCGGCGAAGCACCTCGCCGCGCTGGCGCAGGACATGAAGCTCTCGCTGGCGGAGGTCTACGAGGTCGCGACCTTCTACCACCACTTCGAAGTGGTGAAGGAAGGCGAGACCGCGCCGCCCATGCTGGTCGTGCGGGTCTGCGACTCGATCGCGTGCGAGCTGGCGGGCGCCGAGGAACTGCTGAAGAAGCTTTCGTTCGGAAAAGACGTGAAGGTCACCCACGCACCCTGCGTGGGCAGGTGCGAGGTCGCGCCGTGCGTGGTGGTCGGGCAGAACCCGGTCGGGAATGCGACCGTGGATTCCGTGAAAGCGGCGGTGTACGGCAAGAAAATTCACTGCGCGGAAACCAAATACATCGACTTTGCTGCGTACAAGAAGGCCGGCGGCTACAAGCTGATCGCCGATTGCCTCGCGGGCAAGCACACGCGCGAGGGCATGACCAAGATCATGGAGGACTCGGGACTGCGCGGCCTGGGCGGCGCCGGCTTCCCCATCGGCCGCAAGTGGAAGAGCGTCGCCGCCGAGCCCGAGCCGCGCCTGATGGCGGTGAACATCGACGAGGGCGAGCCGGGCACTTTCAAGGATCGCTGGTACCTCGAGCGCGACCCGCATCGCTTCCTGGAAGGCATGCTGGTCGCCGCCTGGGCCGTGGGGATTTCAGAAATATATGTCTACCTGAGAGACGAGTACGCGGGGTGCCGGGAAATTCTCGAGAAAGAACTGTCCGCCTTGAAGAAGAACCCGCCGTGCGCGCTGCCGCCGATTCATCTGCGGCGCGGCGCCGGGGCCTATATCTGCGGCGAAGAGTCGGCGATGATCGAATCGATCGAGGGCAAGCGCGGCATGCCGCGGCTGCGCCCGCCGTACGTCGCGCAGGTCGGTCTCTTCGGCCGCCCGACGCTCGAGCACAACATGGAGTCGGTGTACTGGGTGCGCGAGATCGTCGAGAAGGGCGCGGCCTGGTTCGCCGGTCACGGGCGGAACGGACGCAAGGGATTGCGGTCTTTCTCGGTATCGGGCCGCGTGAAGAAGCCCGGCATGCACCTCGCGCCGGCGGGAATCACGGTGAGCGAATTGATCAAGGAATACTGCGGCGGGATGCTGGACGGCCACGAGTTCTACGGCTACCTGCCGGGCGGCGCCTCGGGCGGGATCCTTCCCGCGTCGAAGGGAGACGTCCCACTCGACTTCGACACGCTGCAGCCGCACGGCTCCTTTATCGGATCGGCGGCGATCGTCATTTTTTCCAACAAAGACAAGGCCTCAAAAGCAGCCATCAACCTGATGAAGTTCTTCCACGACGAGTCCTGCGGCCAGTGCACGCCCTGCCGCGTCGGCACCGCCAAGGCGGTGATCCTCATGGAAGCGTCGAAGTGGGACCAGCCTTTGCTGAAAGAGCTGTCTCAGGCGATGATGGACGCTTCGATCTGCGGCCTTGGGCAGGCGGCGCCCAATCCCGCGTTGACCGTGATGCGGTATTTCCCGCAAGAGGTGGGGTAGCGATGGAACGAGTAACCACCCAGCAGCTGGCGATGATGCCCATCGAGTTCAAGCTCAACGGGCAGACGGTGATCGGCCGCCCCGACGAGAAGATCATCGAGACCGCCAAGAAGCACGGCGTGACGATCCCGCACCTTTGCCATGGCGGCAACCAGCGCTCGGACGGCAACTGCCGCGCCTGTGTGGTCGAGATCAAGGGCGAGCGCGCGCTTGCGCCATCGTGCTGCCGCTACCCCACCGTGGGGATGGAAGTCACCACCAATTCGCCGCGCGCGCTGACCTCGCAGAAGATGGTGCTCGAGCTGCTCATGTCGGACATGGCGGACGAGCAGCACACGAAAGTCAACAAGGTCGCCAACTGGGCGAAGAAGATGGGCGTTGGCAAACCGCGGTTTGCCAAGCGCGAACAGCCGAAGGCGGACATCTCCCATCCGGCAATCGCAGTAAACCTGGATGCCTGCATCCAGTGCACGCGCTGCGTGCGCGCCTGCCGCGAGGTGCAGGTGAACGACGTCATCGGCTACGCCGGCCGCGGCTCGGATTCGAAAATCGTGTTCGATTTCGACGACGCCATGGGCGAGTCGACCTGCGTCGCGTGCGGCGAGTGCGTGCAGGCCTGCCCGACCGGCGCGCTGATGCCGGCGCGCGACGCGGGCATGCAGACCATCGACAAGCGGGTCGATTCGGTGTGCCCGTTCTGCGGCGTCGGCTGCCAGCTCACCTACCACGTGAAGGACGACCAGATCCTCTACGTCGAGGGCCGTGACGGCCCGGCCAACCATGCGCGGCTGTGCGTCAAGGGCCGCTACGGCTTCGACTACGCACGTCACCCGCAG
>DATNCP010000087.1:0-5020 GCA_035607175.1 Burkholderiales bacterium | reverse complement strand
GAGGTGCTGCCGTTCCAGCGCGCGCCGCGTCGCGTCAGCTCCTCCTTCACGTCGGGATACTTCTTCGAGCCCTTGAACAGCAGGTGCTCGAGCAGGTGCGCCATGCCTTTCTCGCCGTAGCTCTCGTGGCGCGAGCCGACCAGGTAGATGATGTGCACGGTGACGGTGTCGACCCCGGGATCCGGAATCATCAGCACGCGCAGGCCGTTCTGCAGGCGGTACTCCGTGACGCCTTCGATCGACGCCACCTTGGTCTGCGCCAGCGCCAGGCTGGCGGCGAGCAAGAGGAGGGCGGCGGCGGCGAAGCGCTTCATGTCAGCCATTCGAAGAAGTGGAGGGCGAGCAGACCTGCGGCTATCGTAGCGAACGTTCCGCGCCAGCGCCATGCCACAGCCATTGCGACAACGCCGGCGAGCAGTCGTTCATCGCCGGGAGCGAAAACCTCGGGCACCCAGATCGCCGTCAGCACCGCCGCCGGCACATAGCGCAGCGCGCGCTTGAGGAGGGCCGGCGTTTCCACCTCGGGCGGCAGGAGCAGGAACGACGCCCGCAGCAGGTAGGTCACGAGCGCCATGCCGATGAGGACGGGCCAGACGCTCACGTGCGCCTGCGCTCGAGGAGGAGTCCCACCGCGATTCCGGTGAGGGCCGCGGCGGCCAGGCCGAGGCGCAGCGGCAGTCCCTGTGCTGCGATGACGGTGACTCCCGCGGCGATGGCCGCGCCGGCCATCGCCCGGTCGCGCAGCAGCGGCACCGACATGGCGACGAAAGCGAGGGGCGCGGCGAATTCGAGCCGCCAGGCGGCCGGCAGGCCGGCGCCGACGAGGATGCCGGCCGCGACCGAAACCTGCCAGGCGATCCAGATCGACGCGCCGGCGCCGAGGAAGTAGTGGAGCTTCGACGACTCGTCGCCTTCCCTGCCGAGAAGGAGGCCGTAGGCGTTGTCGGCCGTCAGATACGCCGCGAGCAGCCGCACGCGCAGCGGCGCGTGCGCGAAGTGCTGCCGCAGCGAAGCGCTGTACATCATGAAGCGCAGGTTGATGAACAGCGTCGCGAGGATGACCAGCAGCGCCGGCGAGCCGGAGGCGAGCAGCTGGGCCGACGCCACCATCGATGCGCCGGCAAAGACTGCAATCGACATCGCCATTGCGACGAGCGGCTCGATGCCGCTCGCCACCATGGCGACGCCGGTGATTACACCGAAGGGGAAGATGCCGGGCAGCACGGGCAGCGTCGCCCGCGCGCCGGCGAGAAGGGAAGCGCGCTCTATTTTGCGTTATGCATTTCTTGGCGCATGCAGTCGCGGCGCTCCGGGCCCTGCGGCTTGCCTTCGCACGCCTTGCGCGCTTTCTGCATTGCCGCCTTCATCTTCGCCGCGTGCTCCTCGCAGCCTTTCGGGTCCTTCGACTGCGCGCACATCTCGTGGCGCATGCATTCGCGGCGCTCGCTACCCTGCTTGCCCTCGCAGGCCTTGCTCGCCTTGTCGCGCGCGGCCTTGAGCTTCGCCTGGCGCTCTTCGCAGGCTTTCGGGTCCTTCGCCTGGGAGCAGTCGAAGTGCGCCCTGCGCGGCGCTTTCGCCGCGTCCCCCTGATTGGTACCTGAGGGGGCTTGAGCGAAGGAAAGGGTGGAGGCCGCGAGCAGGCAGGCAGCGAGGAGGGTGGGGAGTTTCATGGCAATCCTTTCTGGGGTCATGACCACTCCCTCAACGCGGCCGGCCGGCTCGCCGCCGACCGGCAGGTTGTAACGCTTTGTATCAAGCCGCCGCCTAGATCTGCTTGAGCATCGTCCCGGCGTCGGAGACTTCGAACTTGCCCGGGCCTTCGATGTTGACCTGCTTCACCGTGCCGTTGTCGACCAGCATCGAGAAGCGGTTCATGCGCGTGCCCATGCCGCGGGCATTGAGGTCGAGCTCGAGGCCGAGCGCCTTTGCCCACTGCGCGCTGCCGTCGGCGAGGAAGCGGATCTTGCCGAGCGCCTTCTGGTCGCGGCCCCAGTGCGCCATGACGAAGGCGTCGTTGGTGGCGACGCACCACACCTCGTTCACGCCCTTCTTCTTCAGCGCGTCCATGTTCTGCACGTAGCCCGGCACGTGCTTCGCCGAGCAGGTCGGGGTGTAGGCGCCGGGCAGGCCGAAGATGGCGATCTTCTTGCCCTTCGCGGCGTCGGCGACGTTGACTTCCTTCGGCGGCATCGCGCACTGCGTGCCGGAGTCGAATTCGGTGGATTCCATGAGCTTGCCGTCCGGCAGCTTGTCGCCGACCTTGATTGCCATTGCGGTCTCCTGAGGGTCTGGATGAAGGGGGGAGGGCGAATGATACCGAAACCGCCTAAGATTTATGACCCACAACGGCAGATTTCGCACAGGGATGCAAACCGCCGCCGTCTGCCCGAAATGCAGCTACGCGCGCCAGCCGTCGGACAGCGCGCCGGCATGGCAATGCCCCGCGTGCGGCATCGCCTACGCCAAGTACGCGACCTATCTGCAGCAACTGCACGCCGGGGCGAAGCAGCTGGTCGTGCCGCCCAAGGCGGGCGATGCGGCGCCGGCGATCCATTTCGACGGCTCGATCTGGCTGCTGATCGCGGTCAACGTGCTGGCGCTCGCGGTCGCGCACCACCAGCGCTGGCCGCTCACCTCGCTCATGCTCCTCTACTGGGGGCAAAGCGTGGTCATCGGCCTGTCCTACGTGCTCCGCATCCTCGCGCTCGAGAAGTTCTCCACTGACAACTTCACCGTCAACGACCAGCCGGTCGAGCCGACGCCGGCGACGAAGCGGCAGGTAGCCGCCTTCTTTGCCTTCCACTACGGGTTCTTCCACGCCGTCTACCTCGTCTTCCTGCTCGCTGCGCCGAAAACGGCCGCGCGCCTCGACGCGTGGTTCTGGCTCTGCGTTGCGGCGTTCGCGTTCAATCATTTCTGGTCATACCGCTACAACCGCGAGCTGGACCGCCAGGGCACGCCCAACATCGGCACGCTGATGTCGACCCCCTACGTGCGGATCTTTCCGATGCATCTCACCATCGTGAGCGGCGCCTTCCTCGGCAAGGGCCTGCTGCTGTTCGGCGGCCTCAAGATCCTCGCCGACATCGGCATGCACCTGATCGAGCACCGCGAGCTGAAGAAAGTGAAGCCGGCGTGAGCGAAGGGCCGCGCGGGATCGGCGGCTGGCTGATCCTGCCGATGATCGGCCTGTTTGTTTTCCCGGTGCGCGTGGCGATCAGCCTGGTCACCGACTATGCGCCGCTTTTCCAGGGCGGCATCTGGGGCAATCTGACTACGCCGGGCAGCGAGGTGTATCACCCGCTGTGGGCGCCGGTGATCATCGGCGAGATTTTCTGCAACGTCGGCTTCCTGCTTTTCGCCGCGGCGCTGCTCTATCTCCTGTTCGCCAGGTCGCACCGCTTTCCGAGGGCGTTCATCGCTTTCGCCCTCGCCAATCTGGCGTTCATCGTCGGCGACGCGGTGATCGCCTGGCAGATCCCGGCGGTGGCGGCGCGCGGGCTGGAGGGGGTCGGCGCGGAGACCGCGCGCGCGGCCGTGGTGGCGGCGATCTGGGTGCCGTACATGCTGGTTTCGCAGCGCGTGAGGAACACCTTCAGAGCGCCGGAGGCGAATTAGGAGTAGGCTTCGCGCCGTTGCGGATTCGCAGAAGGGACGCAGCCATGAAACGCTTCATGCTCATTGCAATGATCGCCGCGGGATCGACTGCCGGCTCGCCCGCGCTCTCCCAGGACAAGCCCGCCGCCGACGCGCCGAAGCCCGCGGCACAGGATGCCGCCAAGCCCAAGCCGGTCGCGCGCAAGCACGGGCCGAAGCGGGGCGAGGACGCCCGGCATTGCCTGGAGCTGCCCTCGAGCACCGAAATCATCAAGTGCGCAGAAGAGTATCTCTAGAGCCCGGCGCGGGCTTGGGCGGTAGCGGCGCGCTTCTGAAGTCCATCGCCACGTAGAAGTCGCTCTTGCCGCGGCGCACGAGCAGCCGCGTCGCCACGCTCTCTCCCGCCTGCGTCACCAGCCGCCGGAAATCGTCGACGCTGTGCAGGCGCTGCTGGTTCACGCCGTAGACCACGTCGCCCATCCGCAGGCCGGCCCTCTCGGCCATGCCGTCGGCCCGGACCACTGCGAGGCCATAGCTCAGGCCGACCGACCTCAGGACCGAGGGCGGCAGCTCCCGCAGGCTGAGGCCGACCGCCGCGGGGCTCTCGATCGTCACCAGCTTGAGGTCTGTCTCGGGGGGTTCGTCGCAGCCGGCGGCGGCCAGCAGGGCAAAAAGCAGGAGAAATCTTGGCAGCATCGGTAAGAGTTACCTAGCCGACCTCCACCGGAACGTAGAGCGCGCCCTCGCCGCGGCGGACCAGCAGGGCGACGGTCTGCCCTTTCTGCGTCTCGGCGATCAGCCTGTTGAATTCCTCGATGCTCTTGAACGACCGCTGGTTGACGGCGACGATGACGTCCCCCGGCAGGATCGGCGTCGAGGCGTTGGGGCGCGCGACTTCCAGCACGACCAGCGCGAAGTCGACGCCGAGCGCCTTGCGCTCGTCGGCGGGCAGCTCGCGCACCGCCAGCCCGAGCCGGTTCGGCGCCATCTTCGGCGCGCCCTGCTTGCTGGCCTTGGTCTGGTCGGGTTGCACTTCGCCGACCTGGATCGCGAGCGTCTCGGCCTTGCCGCCGCGCCAGACGCGCATCTTCGCCGCCGTGCCCGGCCTGGTCGCGGCGACGATGCGCGGCAGCTCGTTCGGATCCCCGATCGCCTTGCCGTTCCAGTCGAGCACCACGTCGCCCAGCTGCACGCCGGCTTTCGCCGCCGGGCCGCCGGGATCGACGCTGACCACCACCGCGCCGTCGGCGGTGTCGAGCTTGAAGGACTTCGCCAGCTCCTTGGTGAGCGGCTGGATGGCGATGCCGATCCGGCCGCGCACCACCTTGCCCTGCGCCTGGAGCTGCTTGCTCACCTCCATCGCCACCTCGATCGGGATCGCGAACGACACGCCCATGTAGCCGCCGGTGCCGCTGTAGATCAT
>DATNCP010000127.1:0-30986 GCA_035607175.1 Burkholderiales bacterium | reverse complement strand
AAGGAACACGCCGGGGAAGAAGACGTTGTGCGGGTAGGCGACGAACTGCACCCGCCCTTCGGCCATGATGTTCCCCCAGGTCGGGATATCGGGCGGCAAGCCGACCCCGAGGAAGGAGAGCGCAGCCTCGGTGAGGATGGCAAAGCCGACGATGTAGGTGCCCTGCACGATGAGCGGCGCCGCGGTGTTCGGCAGGATGTGTCCGAACATGATCTTCGCGGTCGGCGTGCCGAGCGATATCGCCGCCTCGACGTACGGCTCCTCGCGGATCGTGAGTACCAGCGCGCGCACCAGGCGCGTGACACGAGGGATCTCCGGGATGGCGATGGCGAGGATCACGGTCGGCAGGCTGGCGCGCCACAGCGCCACCAGCGCGATCGCGATCAGGATCGCCGGGATCGCCATCACGCCGTCCATGACGCGCATCAGCGGCCCGTCCAACCAGCGCAGCGTGCCGGCCAGGAGGCCGAGGACGATGCCGCAAGCGAGCGCTGCCAGCGCGCACGCCAGGCCGACGATCAGCGAGACGCGCGCGCCATAGAGCACGCGGCTGTAGATGTCGCGGCCGAAGGAGTCCGAGCCCATGAGGAAGCGGTGCCGCAGCGTCTCGCCGTCGAGCGTGATGATCTCGCCGGCCTGCATCGGCCGCAGGTCGCGGCTCGCCGCATCGAACAGGGAGGGATCGACCGTCCCCAGCCACGGCGCGGCGAGCGCGAGCGCGAGCAGCAGGGCGAGGGCGACGCCGCCGATCCGCACCGATGCGTTGCGCCAGATCATCAGAGGCGGATGCGCGGGTCGAGGAACGCGTACGACAGGTCGACGAGCAGGTTGACCAGCACGTAGACCGCGGAGAAGAACAGGATTAGCCCCTGGATGGTGGGGAAGTCGCGCGCCAGCACCGCGTCGACCGTCAGCCGCCCGAGCCCGGGGATGGCGTAGACCGATTCGGTGACCACCACGCCGCCGATGAGCAGCGCCACGCCGATGCCGATCACCGTCACGATCGGCACCGCGGCGTTGGCGAGCGCATGGCGCACCAGCACCCGCAGCTCCGGCAGTCCTTTCGCTCTCGCGGTGCGGATGTAGTCCTCGCCGAGCGCCTCGAGCACGGAAGCGCGGGTGACGCGCGCGATCAACGCCATGTAGATCACGGAAAGGGTGATCGCCGGAAGAATCAGATGTTTCAAGAACAAGGCAAAATTTTCCGAAATGCGGACATAGCCCTGCACCGGCAGCCAGCCGAGCTGCAGGGAGACGAGCCAGATCAGCACGTAGGCAAGGACGAAAACCGGCACCGAGAAGCCGAGCACCGAGAAGCCCATGAGCGTGCGATCGAACCAGCCGCCGTGGCGCCAGGCGGCGATGACGCCGACCGGGATCGAAATCACGACCGACAGAAGCATCGTCAGCGCGGTCAGGGCGAACGTCGGCTCGAGGCGCTGGGCGATGAGTGCCGTCACGTTCATCCGGAAGTAGTAGGACTGGCCGAGGTCCCCGGAGAGCAGCTTGCCGAGCCAGATCGCGAACTGGACGGCGAGGGGGCGGTCGAGGCCGAGGCTGACGCGGATCGCGGCGATCTGCTCGGCGGTGGCGGCGTCGCCGGCGAGGATCGCCGCCGGATCGCCCGGCGTCAGGCGCAGCAGCAGGAACACCAGCACCGCGACGATGCCCAGGACGGGGATCGTCGCGAAGACGCGCCGGGCGATGAAGGCGGTCAGTTCTTCTTAATGTTCCAGTAGAGGTTGCCCGGCCCGGTGACGAAGCCGGTGATGTTGCGGCGCGCGGCGAGCGGATTGACGTATTCGCCGAGCGGCGCGTGCGTGGCGATCTCGAAGGCGCGCGCCTGGATCTGCTCGGCGAGCGCCTTCTTTTTCGCGTCGTCGGTGGCGCGCGCGAACTCGTCGCGCAGCTTCTCGAGGGCCGGGTCGGAAGGCCAGCCGAACCAGGACTTCTCGCCCAGCGCGCCGACCGCCGGGTTGGTGAGCGGGTTCCAGATGTCGGGCGCCACCCAGGCGGTGAAAAACATGTTCCAGCCGCCCTGCTGCGGCGGGTCTTTCTTCGCGCGGCGGCCGACCAGCGTGTTCCAGTCCATCGCCTGCAGGTCGACCTTGAACCCCGCCTGCCGCAGCAACTGCGCCGCCACGTCGGGCAGCTTGCCGATCGCCGCCAGGTCGGTCGGCTTCATCAGCACCACCGGCGTGCCGTCATAGCCCGAGGCCTTGAGGAGCTCCTGCGCCTTCTTTACGTTCGATTTCGATTGCACTTCGCTGCCCTTGGCGCTGCCGTAGGGCGTGCCGCAGGTGAACATCGATGCGCAGCTGCGGTAGAGGTCCTTCACGCCGATCTGCGCGCGCAGGAACGGCTCCTGCGAAAACGCGGCCAGCGCCGCCTGGCGAACCTTCGGGTTGTTGAACGGCGGATGCAGGTGGTTGAAGCGGCCCATGTACTGGAAGCCGAGCGGGTTCGAGTTCACCACCTGGATGTTCTTGTCCGCTTTCAGGGGCTCATAGCTCTCGAACGCGGGCTGCTCGATGATGTCGATCTCGCCGCGCGCCAGCGCGTTCACCTGCGACTGGGCATCGCGCAAGGCGAGGTTCCATTCGACGCGATCGACGTAGACGCGCTTGCCGCCGGCGGTGCCGGAAGGCGGCTCCTTGCGTGGCTGATACTTCTGGTTTTTCAGGTAGACCGCCTTGTCGCCGGGTTTGAACTGGTCCTTCGCGAAGACATACGGCCCGCTGCCGGTGGCATCGTCGATCTGCCGGTCGGCCGGCGTTTGCGCGACGCGCTTCGGCATGATGAAGGGGACGTTGGACGAGGGCTTGCCCAGCGCCTCGAGCACGAAGCCGCAGGCCTCGCGCAGGAAGATGCGGAACGTGCCGGGCGAGGGCGAATCCATGCGCTCGACGAAGGTCATCAGCTTCTGCCCCATCGCGTCGCGCTTGCCCCAGCGCTCGAGCGAAGCGACCACGTCTTCGCCCGTCACCGGCGCGCCGTCGTGGAAGGCGAGGCCGCTGCGCAGCGTGAAGGTCCAGAGGCGGTGGTCGGGGCTCTCGCTCCATTTCTCCACCATCTGCGGCTGGATGCGGTTCTTCTCGTCGGTGCCGAACAGCGTGTCGTAGACCATGTAGCCGTGATTGCGCGCCATGTAGGCGGTGGTCCAGACCGGGTCGAGGATGTTCAGGTTGGAGTGCGGCACGACGCGCAGGACTTTTTCCTGCGCCGGCGCGGCGCAGGCGAACCCGGCGAGCAGGGCGGCGATGAGGAGATTGCGCGGCATGCGAAAATCCTCCGATGCAACGAAGCGAGGCAGGTTAGCACAGGCATGAGAGAGTCGGTCAGGTTGCCGCTCGCGTTCTTCGCTTCGGGCGCGGCGGCACTGCTATTCGAAGTGCTCTGGTTCCGCGCCCTCGGCCGCGTGCTCGGCAACACCGTCTGGGCCGGGGCGCTGGTGCTCACCGCCTTCATGCTCGGCATGGCGCTCGGCGGCGTGCTCGCCGCCCGCTGGGCGCAGCGCGTGCGCAATCCGGCGCGCGCTTTCGCGATCGCGGAGATGACGGTGGCGGTTACCGGCACGCTGCTCGCCTGGAGCTTGCCGGAGCTCGAGGCGCTGGTCGGCGGCTGGCTCGCGCCGCTGGTCGAGCACTCCGGCCTGCTCGCCGCGATGCGCCTCGCGCTATCGCTTGCGGCGCTGCTCGTGCCGACCACCGCCATGGGCATGACCCTCGCCTTCGGCGTGCGCGTCCTGGCGCACAAGGACACGACCCGCTCGCTCGGCATTCTCTACGCGGCCAACACCTTCGGTGCCTGCGTCGCGCCGCTCATCGCCGAGTATCAACTGATCGGCGCGCTCGGCTTGCGCGGCACCGCGCTCGTCGCCGCAAGCCTCAATGCGCTCGCCGCCCTCATCGCGATCCGGTATCCGGTTGCGCCGGCCGCCGCGCCGCCCCCGGAGAGCGCGACAGCGGCGGAGAGCTCGCCGCGCCGCCTGCTTGCCGCCGCGGCGATTGCGGGCGCGCTGGCGCTCGGCCTCGAGGTGATCTGGTTCCGGTTGCTGCTCCTCTACACGCCGGGCAGCGACAAGGCATTCGCGCTGATGCTGTCGATCATGCTGCTCGGCATCGCGCTCGGCGGCGCGCTCGCGCCGCTGCTGGCGCGCGCCGGATTCGTCTGGGTCGCGGCCGGCAGCAGCCTGGCGGTCGTGGCCGGCTACCAGATCGCCGGGCCGCTGCACATCCCGGGACCGCCGGAGCTGCTGCACTACGCGCCGCCGCTGATGCTGCCGGCGGCGATCCTCTCCGGGTCGCTGTTCACGTTGTTCGGCGCGCACCTGCGCGGCAGCACCGGCAACCCGCAGCCCGCCATCGGCCGCCTGACCACCGCGAACACGCTCGGCGCCGCGGTCGGCGCGGCATGCGCGGGGCTGGTGCTGCTGCCGGCGCTGGGCATGGAGCGCAGCCTGTTTCTGTTCGCCGCCGGCTACGCGCTGCTGCCGCTGGTGCTGGTCGAGTCGCGCGCCGCGTGGAAGGGTCTTTGGCCGCTGCTGCCGGCGCTCGCCGGCCTCGTGCTTTTTCCGTTTGGCCGCATGCAGGCGCACCTCGCGGAAGCGGCGTTCCCGTATCGGATCTTCGACAACGCCGAGGTCGCGCTGGTGACCGAGGGCCCGACGACGACGCTCCAGGTCCTGCGCCGCGAGCGCTTCGGCGAGGCGGTGTCGTGGCGGCTGCTGACCGACAGCTTCTCGATGACCGCCACCGACCGGCAGTCGCGGCGCTACATGCAGCTCTTCGCCTGGCTGCCGCTCAGCCTGCATGCCGAGCCGCGGCGGGCGTTGCTCATCAGCTACGGCGCCGGCAACACTGCCGAGGCGCTGCTCAGCGACCCGCAGCTCTCGCAGCTGACGGTGGTCGACCTGTCTCCCGAGATCATCGCCGCGAGCCCCGTGCTGCACGGTGATCGCGACCCCCTGCGCGACCCGCGCGTGCGCCTGGTCAGGGAAGACGGCCGCCATTTCCTGCGCACGCGGCGCGAGCAATTCGACATCATCACCTCCGAGCCGCCGCCGCCGGGAATCGCCGGCGTGGTCAACCTCTATACCAAGGAATACTTCGCTGCCCTCGCCCAGCGCCTGGCGCCCGGCGGTCTCGCCACCTACTGGCTACCGGTGCTGCAGTTCGACCCGATGGGCGCCAAGGCGGTGGTCGCGGCGTTCTGCGACGCTTTCCCGGATTGCTCGCTTTGGGTCGGGGGGCGGTACGACTGGGTGTTGCTGGGCGGCCGCGATTTCAAGGGCCGGCCCGCCGCGCGGCACTTCGCGCGGCTCTGGCGCGATCCGCTCGCCGGGCCGCGCCTGGTCGGCAACGGCTTCGAGCAGCCGGCGCAGCTCGGCGCCGCATTCCTCGCCGATGCGGAGCAGCTGCGCTACTGGGTCGGCAGCACGCCGCCGGTGACCGACGATCGGCCGAAGCGGCTGATGGCCGATCTGGTGCTGGTCCTCGACTCGCGCTTCGGCGATTACACGGCTTGGCTGCTTCCGGACGGCGCGCGCGCCCGCTTCGAAGCGTCGCCGTGGATCGCGGCGCACTGGCCGAAGGAGATGATCGCGGCGACGCCGCAGTACTTCGCCGTGCAGCCGATCCTCAATGGTCAGGTGGTCGCCGATCCGGTCAAGAGCATGCGCGATGTCGATACTCTGCTGCGCAATACCGACCTGCGCGTCCCGGTGCTGTGGCTGCTCGACACCGACACGACCGAGCAGGGCATCCTCGAGCGCCGGCTCGCCGAAGGCGCCAAGGGGATGCGCCCCGAGTATGCCTTCGCGCTCGGGGCGGGCGCTCTTGCCGAGCGCGACTATGCGCGCGCGGCGGTGTTGCTGACCCAGGCCGCGGAGCGCAATCCGCGCGCGGGCGCGGCCGCTGCCTACGCGCTCTGCCGCGCCGGCGCGCCGCGGCGCGCCGCCGCGGTCAGGGGCGCGCAGCAGCTCATTCCCGAGCTGCGCTGCTGGAAGTGACCGGCCAGCGGCGCTGCGCCGGTCGGATCCGCTCGACCAGCCGCGCGAGGCGCAGCACGCCGGCGTCGTCGAAACGCTTGCCGACCAGCTGGATGCCGATCGGCAGGCCGTCGCTGCTCCAGGTCCAGTTCACCGACGCGGCCGGCTGCTCCGACATGTTCCAGGGCACCGTGAAAGCGATGTGCGGCAGGGCGTCGTGCGGGTCGTTGCCGGGCGCCGGCAACTCCGCGTCGTAGGCGAGGATCGGCGAAGTCGGCGAAAGAATGAAGTCGTAGGGCTCGGTGGCGGCGACCGCCGCTTCGCGCATCGCGATCACCAGCGCGTAGGCCTGCATGACGTCGCGGCCGGAAAATCCGCCCGCGCGCCAGGTGCACCATTCGGCGATGAACGGCAGCACCTTCGCCCGTCGCGCGGCGGAGAGCTGCGCCAGGTCGTTGTGCGAGCGCGCCTCGAAGAAGCGGCAGATGCCGTCCAGCATCTCCTCGGTGAGGAAGGAGCGGATCGATTCGACGGCGCAGCCCGCGCCGGCGAGCGCTGCCGCGGCGGCCTCGGCCGCCGCGCGCACTTCCGGCTGAACCGCGAGACCGACGCCCATGTCGGGCAGGAAGCCGATCTTCAGCGCCTTCGCATCGAGCCCGTCGAGCGAGAACCCGCGGCTGTCCGCCGGCAGCGACATGAAATCGCGCGCGTCCGGCCGTGCGATGACGTCCATCAGCAGCGCCGCGTCGGCCACGCTGCGCGTCATCGGCCCGACGACGCGGCCCATATAGGGCGGATACACCGGCACGCGGCCAAGCGACGGCTTGAGGGCGAAGATGCCGCAGTGCGTCGCGGGCAGGCGCACCGAGCCGCCGATGTCGGTGCCGAGGTGGAGCGGCGCGTAGCCCGCGGCGGCCGCGGCGCCACCGCCCGAGCTCGAGCCGGACGGATTGCGGTTCAGCATCCAGGGATTGCGCGTCACGCCGTGCAGGCTCGATACGCCCGACGAGAGCATCCCGTAGTCGGGCATGGTGCTCTTGCCGAGAATCACGCAGCCGGCCTCGCGCACGCGGGCCGCGGCCGGCGCGTCGTCGCGCTGCGGCGGGAGATCTTCGTTCGCCCGCGTGCCGATCGGCGCCGGGTCGCCGCGCGTAAAGATATTTTCCTTGATCGTGATCGGCACGCCGTCGAGCGGCGAGAGCGGCGTGCCGGCGCGCCAGCGCGCCTCCGCGGCGCGCGCCTGCTCGAGCGCGCCGTCGCGATCGACGCGGTACATCGCGTTCAGCTTCGGCTCCCAGGCGTCGATGCGCGCAAGGCAGGCCTGCGTCGCTTCCACGGGAGAGCGCTGCCCGCGCCTGTAGGCGGCGGAGAGCTCCTGTGCAGAGTCGGGATTCATAAGCAATCCACTATACTGCGCGAACCCGTGGTCAGAGCAATCGTTCTCGCCTTGCTGCTCGCCGGCGCATCGCTTCCGTCGCGCGCCGTCGTCGAGGTCCGGCTCTGGCACGCGGTGGGCGGCTGGCACGGCGTCGAGCTCGAGAAGCAGATCGGGCGCTTCAACGCTTCGCAGCGCGAAGTGCGCGTCGTGGTCGGCTACAGCGGCGAGGCCACGGCCGCGGCGCGCGACGCGCGCCAGCGCGGCGCCGCGCTCCTCGTCCTGCCGTACAACGCGAGCCTGGTGCTCTACTACAACCGCGATGCGCTGCGCCGCGCCGGGCTCGACCCGGCGCCGCCGAAGACCTGGTACGAGATGGCGCCGGCGATCGGCGCGCTGGTCGACGCCGGGCAGGCGTGCGGCTACGTCACCGCTTCGCCGGCGCGCATCCTGCTCGAGAATGCCGGCGCCTGGCCCGAGGATTCGCGCGTCGCGTTCGACAATGTCATGGTGCGCTGGGTGGCGATGCTCGCCTCCTGGCAACGCTCGGGCTATTTCAGCTACGCGTCGCGGGCCGAGGATGCCGAGAGCCGCTTCGTCGCCGGCCAGTGCGCGTACCTGACTGCGTCGCCGTCGCGTCAGGTCGAGCTGCGCTCGCGCGCCGACTTCGACCTCGGCGTGTCGCCGCTGCCGCACTACGAGGACTTCGCCGGCGCGCGGCAGGGCGGCGCCGGCGTCTGGCTGCTGCCCGGGAGGTCGAAGCGCGAATACTGGGCGGCGGCGAGGCTGCTGGCCTGGCTGGCGCGCCCCGAAGTGCAGGCCGAGTGGCGAGAAACCACCGGCGGCGCACGGCTCGCGCCGGCGGGCTACGACCTGCCGGCGCTGCGCCGCGTCGTCGACGAGGAGCTCGAGTCGGTGTGGGTGGGCAAGAAAACCGCGCTCGACGCGCTCAATACCGCCGTGCTGCGCGGCAACGAGCTGATCGGCAAGTAGCGACGGCTCAGCCTTTGAGGCAGCCGCTCATGAACTTCTTGCGGTCGTCGCCTTTCATTCCCTTGGACGCGGCTTCCTTGTTGCACGCGGCCATGCGGTCCTGCTGCGCCGAGCCCTTTTCCTCGCCCTTCAGGCAGGAGCTCATGAACTTCTTGCGCGCATCGCCTTCCAGTTTCTGCACTGCGGCGCGCTCGTTGCACGACTTCATCCGTTCCTGCTGCTTCTTCTGCGCGGCCGAGGGCTCCTTCTTTTCCTGCGCGTAGGCGGGCAGGGCGAGCAGCGAAAAGGACAGGAAGGCGATGAGCGTTCTCATTTCTCCTCCAGCAGTTTCTCGATTGCGCCGATGAACTTCGGATCTTCGGGCGTGACGGCGCTGCCGAAGCTCTGCACGCGCCTGCCGCTGCGGTCGACCAGGTACTTGTGGAAGTTCCACTTCGGCACCTGCCCGGTCGCTTTCGCAAGGTCGGCGTAGAACGGATTCTTCCCCAGGTCGGTCTTGGCGAACATCGGGAAGTCGATGGCGTATTGATTGACGCAGAACTGGGAGATCTCCTTGTTCGAGCCGGGTTCCTGGCCGCCGAAGTCGTTCATCGGGAAGCCGAGCACCACCAGGCCGCGCGCCTTGTACTTGCGGTAGAGGGCTTCAAGGCCATCGTACTGCGGCGTGTAGCCGCACTGGCTGGCGGTATTGACCACCATCACGACTTTCCCGGCGTACTCACAAAGGGATTGGGGCTGTTCGAGCAGCGAAGGCATGCTGCGATCGAGCAAAGCGGGGCAGGCGGCCATGGCGTCACCACAGATCAGGAACGCGACGCTAATAAGGAAGGGGCGCATTGGGCTTGAGGGGTTGCAGGGCGCTGCGGAAGTCTTTCTTGATCCGCTCCAGCGCCGCAGCCGTATCGGCTTCAAAGCGTAGCACGATGACCGGCGTGGTGTTCGACGCGCGCGCCAGGCCGAAGCCGTCGGCGTACTCGACGCGCACGCCGTCGATGGTCACCACCCGCTCGGCGCCGGGGAAAGGTTTCGATGCCTGCAGCTTGGCGACCATGGCGTGCGGCTCGCCCTCGCTGAGTCCCCAGTGCAGCTCCGGCGTGGAGGGCGCGTTGGGCAGCGATTTGAGAACGCCGTTCGGGTCCTTTTCCTTCGACAGGATCTCGAGCAGGCGCGCGCCGCCATAGAGCGCATCGTCGAAGCCGTACCAGCGCTCCTTGAAGAACGTATGGCCGGACATTTCGCCGGCGAGCAGCGCGCCGGTCTCCTTCAGTTTCGCCTTGATGAACGAATGGCCGGTTTTCCAGATGAGCGGCCGGCCGCCGTGCTTTTCGATCCAGGGGGCGAGCAGGCGTGTCGACTTCACGTCGTAAATGATCTGCGCGCCGGGATTGCGCGACAGCACGTCCCTCGCCAGCAGCATCAGCTGCCGGTCGGCGAAGATGATCTCGCCGTCCTTGGTCACCAGGCCGAGACGATCGCCGTCGCCGTCGAATGCGATTCCCAGCTCGGCCTTGCCGCTTTTCACCGTCTGGATCAGCTCCTGCAGATTCTTCGGCACCGACGGGTCCGGATGGTGATTCGGGAAGCGTCCGTCGACCTCGCAGTAGAGTTCCTCGACCTCGCAGCCGAGCGCGCGGTAGAGCTTCGGCGCCAGCATGCCGGCGACGCCGTTGCCGCAATCGACCGCGATGCGCATCCCGCGGGCGAGCTTCACGTCGGAGGTGATGCGCTGGACGTAGGCGTCGAGGACGTTTGCAGCGGTTTTCTTTCCGCTTCCTGAAGAAAACTTCTTGTCCAGGATGATTTTTCTCAGTTCCTGGATTTCATCTCCATACAACGTGTTACCGCCGACCACGATCTTCAGGCCGTTGTAGTCGGGCGGGTTGTGGCTGCCGGTGACGGCGACGCAGCTGCCGCAGCCGAGGTGATGCGCGGCGAAATAGGCGACCGGCGTCGGCGCCATGCCGATGTCGACCACGTCGGCGCCGGCGGCGTTCAGGCCCTCGGCCAGCGCGCCGGCGAGCTCGGGACCGGAGAGGCGGCCGTCGCGGCCGATGGCGAACGTGGCTGCGTTGCGCTCGCGGGCGAAGGAGCCGAGCGCGCGGCCGATCTCGCGCACGATCGCGGGCGTGAGCGTGCGGCCGACGACGCCGCGGATGTCGTAGGCACGAAAGATTTCAGCGGGAACGCTCATGCGCGGAAGAACTCCTTCAGTCGCCGCGCCAGCCATGCGGCGCGGAAGCCGACGTGGCCGCCGGTGCGCGGCAATTCCAGCGTCACGCAGTCGGCGGCGTTGCGCGTCGCCGCGACCAGCGCCGGCTCGGGAAGGAAGGGGTCATTGCGGGCGTTGATTACCAGCGTCGGCACCCGGATGTGCTCGAGCCAGGGACCGCTCGCGCTGGATGTCCAGTAGTGGTCGACGTCGCGAAAGCCGTGCATCGGCGCGGTGTACAGGTTGTCGAATTCCCGGAAAGTATGCGCGCGGCGCAGCTTCGCTTCGTCGAAGAGCGCCGGGAAGCGCTCGAGCTGGGCAAGCGATTTCGGCTTCAGCGTGGCAAGGAACATGCGCGTGTATAGCAGGCGGTTGAGGCCCCGGTCTAGCGCCACGCCGCAGGCCGGCAGGTCGAGGGGGGCCGACACCGCCGCGGCGCGGCGCACGATCGCGCCGGCGGCAGCGCCGCGCTCGCCAAGCCACTTGAGGAGCGCGTTTCCGCCCAGCGAAATGCCGATCGCGTCGACCTGGCGTTCGAAGCGCCGCAGGATCCAGTCCACTTCCGCGGTGTCGCCCGAGTGATACGCCCGCGGCTTGCGGTTCGGCTCGCCCGAGCAGCCGCGCCAGTGCGGGATCGCGACGCGCCAGCCCGCCTCCGGCAGCGCGCGCGCGAGCAGGCGTGCGTAGTGGCTGTCGGATGAGCCTTCGAGGCCGTGGAACAGCACCATCAGACGGCGCGACTGCGCGTCGCCGGCAAAATCGACGTCGATGAAGTCGCCGTCGGGTGTGTCCCAGCGGCTGCGATGCAAGGTGGCCGGCGGCGACGGCAGGAGCGTCGCCGCGATGGTCTGGAGGTGACCGATCAATGCAGCGTCTTGGGCGGGGTGTTGCGCGGCGCCGCCTGCGCCGCCGGCGCAGGCTGGCCCGGCGCGGGCGAGGCGTGGTGCACGATCATGCGCCAGCCGGCGGCGGTGCGCAGGTAAACGTTGGTGGCGACGATCGGCGCCGGCCGCGCATCGCCTGGCGCTGCGCCCTCGAGCGAGAAATTCTCGAACACGCTGTGCACCGCGAGCATCATGCCGGCGATCGCCACCTGCTGGCTGACCTGCAGTCGGGCGCGCGGACCGGCGGCGAACATCTGCGCCCAGCTCTCGCGCACCTGGTCCTGCCCGGTGAGGCGGCCGCCGGTGGGATGCACGCACAGGATGTCCTCGTCCTCCGCCCAGACCGCCATCATGCCGTCGAGGTCGCAGCGCTCGAGCGCCTCGTAAAAGGCATTCTCCGCGTCCTGCGCGGTAGGAAAGATCTTCGCGCTCACGCAATGGTTTTTAGCTGATTTAGAACCATTTCGACATCCATTTCTTTCATGCAGCGGAAGTGCCCGAGCGGGCACTCGCGCTGGTAGCACGGGCTGCATTCGATGCGCAGCCACAGGACCCGCGCGGCCGGCGAATGGGGCGGCGTGTGCTCGGGGCTGGACGATCCGAACAATGCGACCTGCGGCCGGCCGAGGGCCGCGGCGACGTGCATCAGGCCGGAATCGTTGCTGACCACGAAATCCGCTCCCGCAATCAACGCAATGGCCTCATCCAAACTGGTGCTTCCCGTCAGATCCGTACCGCTGATTCCTCCGGACGCTTCGCGGTCTTTCTGGGATCCCAGGACAACCGCGGGAACCGGTAACTGTCGCGACAGTTCCGCGAAATAGGGCCAGCGCTTGGCCGGACCGTACTCCGCGCCGGGGCAGAGCACGGCATAGCGAACAGCGATGCCGAATTTCCGTTTCGCCTGGTCGATCTCCTCGGGAGAAACGCGCAGGCGAGGTTGCGACAGAGGGCCGTCGCCTGCGAGCCGCGCATAGTGCTCGCTCATTGGCGCATCGGGCGCCTTGCGTGGATCGTTCAGCAGCCCGTAGCGCGCCTCGCCAACGTATCCCGTGCGCCGCGGGATCCCGGCGAAGAAGGGGACCAGCGCGGACTTCCAGCTGTTGGGCAGGACGAACGCTTCCGAGTAGCCCTTTTTTTTCAGCGTCCGGCCGAGCGCCCAGCGCTCACGCAGCTGCAGCGGACCGTGCTGGAAGGGCGCGGCGATGACGTCGCTCACTTCCGGCATGCGCCGCACGACGGGCGCGACCCATTCCGGCGCAATCACGTCGATCTCTCCGCGAAGGCGGGCGAGCAGCGGCTGCGCCATCAACGCATCGCCGATCCAGTTTGGCGCAACGACCAGGATGCGCGGCAACCCGTGCCCCTCAGTGACCCTTGGCCGGCACGCCCTTGTAGATGTACTTGGTGCCGCAGTAAGGGCAGAGCGTCGCGCCTTCCTTTGCCACGTCGAGGAACACGCGCGGGTGCCGCGACCACAGCGGCGCGCCCGGCATCGGGCAGTGGAACGGCAGGTCCTTCTCGCTTACTTCGACTTCTTTACTGGTGTCAGCCATGCGCGGTGCTTCTTGTCCTTTCCGGTCACCACGTCGAAGAACGCTTTCTGGATCGCTTTCGTCACCGGGCCGGCCTTGCCGGCGCCGATGATGCGGCCGTCGAGTTCGCGGATCGGCGTCACTTCGGCGGCGGTGCCGGTGAAGAAGCACTCGTCGGCGATGTAAATGTCGTCGCGCGTCAGCCGCTTGGCGCGCACCTGGTAGCCGAGCCCGGTAGCGAGCTCGATCACCGAGCTGCGCGTGATGCCGGTCAGCGCCGAAGTGAGCTCGGGCTCCCAGAGGATCCCGTCCTTGACGATGAAGATATTCTCTCCGGCGCCCTCGGCGACGAAGCCGTCGACATCGAGCAGCAGGCCCTCATCATAGCCGTGCTGCGTCGCCTCGAGCGTCGCCAGCACCGAGTTCGGGTACGTGCCTGACATCTTGGCGCGCGCCATAGTGACGTTGATGTGGTGGCGCGCGTACGACGAGGTCTTGACGCGGATGCCCTTCTGCAGCGCTTCGGGCCCGAGGTAGGCGCCCCACGGCCACGCGGCGATGGCGACGTGCACCTTGGCGCCGACCGGCGAGACGCCCATCTTTTCCGAGCCGTAGAAGGCGATCGGCCTGACGTAGCAGGCCTCGTGAGCGTTGGCGCGCACCACCTCGAGCTGCGCCTGCATCAGCTTCTCCCGCGTGAACGGGATCTTCATCATGTAGATGTGCGCCGAGCTGAACAGGCGGTCGGTGTGCTCCTTGAGGCGGAAGATCGCCGTCCCAATTTGCGTCTGGTAGGCGCGCACGCCCTCGAAGACCGCCAGGCCGTAGTGCAGCGAGTGGGTGAGGACGTGGGTGGTGGCCGAGCGCCACGGCACCAGCTTGCCGTCGTACCAGATCCAGCCGTCGCGGTCGGCCATCGACAACGGCGCCCCGGCCGCTGCTTTCGTCTTCGCCATCGGAAAATTCGCCCCGTGAAGTGTGGCTTTCATTCTAACCACAGGCTCGCAGGTTGTGCCACAATGATTAACATGATTGTTAATCCTACGGACGAAGTGTTCGGCGCGCTGGCCTCGCTGCCGCGGCGGCAGATGCTCTCGTTCCTGTCGCAGACCGCCCTCTCCACTGCCGAGCTCGCCGTGCGCTTCGGCATGAGCGCGCCGGCAGTTTCGCGGCACCTCGCGATCCTGCAGAATGCAGGCCTTGTGTCCGGAGAACGCCAGGGACAACGCGTGCTCTACCGCCTGAACCGCGACGCGCTGCTGAACGCGCTGGCGCGGCTCGCCTCTGAAGTCGACGGCCCGTTGCGCCGCGACTCGACGGCGCGCTCTCTCCGGGAGGCAATCTGATGCGCGGAATAGTCCTCGCCGGCTGCGCCGGGGCCCTCCTCGCCGGCTGTGGCGTGCTGACGCCGACCGACGAGCTGACGTGGTCGACCGAGCTTGCCCGGACGCTGCCGCTCGAAGACGGCAAGACCGTCGAGGCGGCGCGCTTCTCCAAGTTGCGCGCCGGCGCCGACTCCAAGGGCGGTTGGGAGCAGTTCGCGATCGTGAAGGGCAACACGCCGACCAACTACCAGCTGGTCCAGCAGGACGGCGCGGTGGTCATCCAGGCGGACTCTGCCGAGGGCGGCTCGGGCCTTTCGCGCAAGCTCCTCATCGATCCGCATCGCTACCCGATCATTGAATGGCGCTGGCGCGTGCCGCGCGACTCGGGGCGCGGCGGCGCGAACAGCCCGTCGCGCGAAAGCCCCCCGGTGCGACTGTCGCTCGCCTTCGACGGCGACGTCGCCAAGCTCGACTTCGACGACCGCACCAAGCTGCGCATGGCGAAGGTGCTCACCGCCAACGGCCTGCCCTACGCGTCGCTCCTCTATGTCTGGCTGAACCAGAAGCCGGTGGATACCCTGTACTCCAGCCCGCATACGGAGCGCGTGCGCCACATCGTCGTGGAAAGCGGCGAGGCGCGGCTCGACCAGTGGGTGAGCGTGCGGCGCAACGTCCTGGAGGACTACCGGCGCGCGTTCGGCGAGGATCCGGGGCACATCGTCGCGGTCGGCATCATGACCGACTACGGCGACAACAACGCGCCACGCCGCGCGTTCTACGGCGACATTACCTTCTCGCCGGCGAGCGGGCATCCAAATTGCTGCCGCCCCGGGGGTGAGGCCCACTAAGCCGAAGACCTGGTTCACGCGCTTCGCGAATCGGACGTCCAGGGCGGCCGGACGGCCCCTGACCTTCAGCCTGGCGGTGGCCGTCGTTCTCGCTTGGCTCGTCACCGGACCGCTGTTCGGCTTCAGCGACACTTGGCAGCTGGTGATCAATACCGGCACCACCATCGTTACCTTTCTCATGGTGTTCCTGATCCAGAACACGCAATACCGCGACGCCGAGGCGATCCAGGTGAAGCTCGACGAGCTGATCCGGCTCAGCGAGGGCGGCCATAACGCGCTGCTGGATCTCGAGGAGCTCGAGGAAGATGAGCTCGACCGGATCCGGGGGAGCTATGCCCGGATCGCCGAGCAGGCGAGGGACCGCCTGCGCCGGGGTCTCAGCGACACGGATGTTCCCGAGGTGACCCGGGAAGTCTAGCCCTCGAAAACGGATCGCCAGAGCGCCGCCACGGCATCGGCCTGCGCAGCGACCTGCCCGCGCGGCACGCGCGCGTACTGCGCGCCGTTCAAGCGCAGCGTGTGCTGCAACCGCCGGAAATCGCGATAGGCGTCGCGGCAGCCCTCGGCGAGCCCGGCGTCGAGCAGGCCGTGCCCGGCCGCCATCCGCAGCAGCGCGATGTTGCCGAGATTGCCCGTGAGATCCGGGTGGCGATGCGCGTGGCCGAGCACCAGGCATTGCACCGCGAACTCGATGTCGATCATGCCGCCGCGGTCGTGCTTGAGGTCGAACAGGCCGCTGCGGTTGGGATGCGCCGCATGGAGCTTTTCGCGCATCTGCAGAACTTCTTCTTTCAGGGAGGATTCAGCCCTCGGACGGCGAAGAATCTTCGTGCGGATACCCTCGAATTTTTCACCCACGCTCGGGTCGCCGGCCGAAAAGCGCGCGCGCGTCAGCGCCTGGTGCTCCCAGGTCCATGCGCTTTCCTCCTGGTAGCGCTCGAACGCCGCGACCGGCGAGACCAGCAGGCCCGAAGCGCCGCTCGGCCGCAGCGCGAGGTCGGTCTCGAACAGGATGCCGGAGGAGGTGCGGCTGCTCAGCCAGTGGTTGAGGCGCTGTGCGAGACGCGCGTAGACCTCGCCGGCGCGCTCGTTCTCGTCGTCGTAGAGAAAGATGATGTCGAGGTCCGAGGCGTAGCCGAGTTCCTTGCCGCCGAGCTTGCCGTAGGCGATGACGGCGAAGCGCGGCGCGTCCTGGCGATGGCGGACCCGCAGGTCGCGCCACACCAGGCGGATCGTTTCCTCGAGCATCGCGTCGGCGAGCGCCGAGAGGTGATCGGCCAGCCGCTCGACGCTGAGCAGCCCGGCGAGATCCTGCGCCAGCAGCCGGAACACCTGCGCCTGGTGCGCCTCGCGCAGCAGGTTCATCTGCCGCTCGGGGTCGCCCTGCGCGTTCTCGAGCTGCCGGCGCAGGTCGCGCGCGAAGGCCTGCAGGTCGAAGGGCGCGTACAGCACCCGGTCGTCGAGCAGCTCGTCGAGGAGCAGCGGATGGCGCGTCACGAACTCGGCGGCCCAGCTCGACGCGCCGATGATGCGCGTCACGCGCTCCAGCGCGAGCGGGTTCTCCGCCAGCAGAGCCAGGTACGCGGCGCGGCTGGCGATCGCCTCGACCAGGTCGACGCCGCGTGCGAGCGTCGCCTCGGGGTCGGGCGTCGCCCGCGCCGCGCGGGCGAGCGGAGGGACGAGCGCATCCAGGCGGCGCCGTGAATCCGCGGGCAGCGCCGCGTAGCGCTGGCTCGCGCGCAGCGCGGCGAGGCGCGGATGCTCGGGCCATGGCTCGGCTTTCTGCTCGCGCTCGGCAAAGGCCGCCTCGAAGTGCCGGGTGACGGCCTCGCGCTTGCGCGCCAGTTCCGCCGAGAATATTTCCCAGGAAGAAAACCCCATCATGCGCGCGATGCGTGCGCGGTCATCGGTGTTTTCCGGAAGGTCGTGGCGCTGCGCGTCGTCGAGGTATTGCAGCCGGTGCTCGAGGTTGCGCAGGAAGCGGTAGGCATCGGCGAGTTCCGCCGAGGCAATTTCCGGAAGGAGCTTCTTTCGGGCGAGGGTCGCAAGGACATCGAGCGTCGGTCGCGCCGTGAGCTCGGCATCGCGGCCGCCGCGGATCAGCTGCAGCGCCTGCGCCACGAACTCGACCTCGCGGATGCCGCCGGGCCCGAGCTTGACGTCGCCGGCGAGCTCGCGCCGCGCGACGTCGCGCCGCACCTCGGCGTGCAGCGCGCGCATCGCGCCGAGCGTCGCGTAGTCGAGGTACTTGCGGTACACGAACGGCCGCACCGTCTTCGCCAGGTCGTCGTCGCGGTTGCCCGTCAGCGCCCGCGCCTTGATCCAGGCATAGCGCTCCCACTCGCGGCCCTGGGCGACGAAATACTGGTCGAGGGCGTCGAAGCTGCAGGCGAGCGGTCCCGAGCTGCCGTACGGCCGCAGGCGCATGTCGACGCGAAACACGAACCCGTCCTCGGTGCGCTCCGAAAGGATCTGGATCAGCCGCTGGCCGGCGCGCTCGAAGCGCGGCCCGCTCTCGGGCGTGCCGGCGTAGAGGAACACCAGGTCGATGTCCGAGGAGACGTTGAGCTCGCGGCCGCCGAGCTTGCCCATGCCGACCACGACCAGGTCCGGGCATTTCAGGTGCGCGAGCACGGCGGCGATCGACAGCTCGGCGAGGTCGCTCATCGCGGCGCAGACTTCCTCGAGCGTGGCGCGGCCGGAAAGGTCGCGCGCCATCACGCGCAGCAGCACCCGGGCGCGCAGTCGGCGCAGCCTGCGCTTCAGCGCCGGCTCGTCGTCGCTCCCCGCGCCCGCCAGCGCGCCCGCCATTTCCTCTCGCGTGAAAGCCTCCCGATGCACGAGCTCGTCGGCCCGCTCCGGCGACGCGGCGAGGAGCGCCAGCGCGGCGCGCGAATCGGCGATTTCCTGAATTGGCTCGGGCATTTACTCGTAGAATGGCGAGTCTGAACGTCAATTCCACCATGAAACGGATCTGGCGCGTCGCCGAAGTTTTCGCCTGGACCGCGTTTTTCGCGTTCGCGGTGCTGCTGCTGGCGGTTCGCTTCTGGATCCTGCCGAAAGTCGAGCAGCATCGCGACCAGATTGCGGCAGCCGCGGCGCGCGTGATCGGGCAGCCCGTCAAGATCGGCATGATCGAAGCGGGCTGGCTCGGCCTGCGGCCGCAGATCAACCTGTCGGACGTGCGCATCTTCGACGCGCAGGGACGCGAAGCGCTGGTGCTGCCCTCGGTCGAGAACGTCATCTCCTGGCGCTCGCTGCTGCACGGCGAGCTGCGCCTGCGCGCCCTGGTGATCGACGGGCCGCGCCTCGAGGTGCGGCGCGATGCCGCGGGCGCGATCTATGTCGCCGGGCTCAAGCTCGGCGGCCGTGCGGAGGGGCAGGGCTTCACCGACTGGCTGCTCGGCCAGGAGGAGATCGTCATCCGCAACGCGGAGATCGAGTGGCGCGACGAGAAGCGCGGCGCGCCGCCGCTCGCGCTCGCGACGCTCAACCTGCGCTTGCGCAACTCCGGCGACGAGCATGCCGTCGGCATCGTCGCACGGCCGCCCGCGCAACTCGGCTCGCGGGTCGAGGTACGCGCCGAGCTCGAAGGTCGCTCGCTCACCGATACCGCGGCGTGGAGCGGCAGGTTCTACGCGGAGCTGGGCGCCACCGATCTCGCTGCGTGGCGAGCCTGGATCGACTATCCGGTCGACGTGCGCGAAGCGCGCGGCGAGCTGCGCCTGTGGGCGACGCTCGAGGGCGGCGTGCTCTCCGAGGCCACCGCGGACGTCGCGCTGGTGCAGGTGCTGGCGCTGCTCGGGCCGGAGCTGCCGGCGCTCGAGCTCACCAGCCTGCAGGGCCGCCTGCAGGCGCGGGCGCTGCGTGGCGGTTATGAGCTGTCGGCGCGCGGCCTGACCCTGGTGCCGGCGGAGGGTCCGCCGCTGCAGCCGACCGATTTCCTGGTGAGCTGGGCCGGCGATGGCGCCGGACAGCACGGCAGCGCGAGCGCGCGGCTGATCGAGTTCGAGCCGCTCCTGAATATCGCCGGCGCGCTGCCGCTACCCGCCGACGCGCGCGCGCTGATCGCCGAGCTCGAGCCGACCGGTCGCGTCAGCGAGGCCCGCTTCGAATGGCAGGGCCGTTTCGCCAGCCCGCAACGCTATACCGCGCGGGCGCGCTTCAGCGACCTCGGCCTCAGCCCATGGCGCAACCTTCCCGGCTTCGCCGGCTTGAGCGGCACGCTCGAGGCGAGCGAGAAGAAGGGGCGTCTCTACCTCGCTGCGCGCAAGGCCGAGATCGATCTGCCGCAGATCTTCCCCGATGCGCGCATCGGACTCGACACGCTGAACGGGCAGGTGGATTGGGAGCGCCAGGACGACGGCGCGCTCGCGCTGCGCCTGACCGCGATCAGCTTCGGCAACGCCGACGCGACCGGCAGCGCGTACGGCAGCTATACCCTGGCCGGCACGGGCCCCGGGAGCGTCGATCTGTACGCGACCCTGACGCGCGCCGACGGCGCGCGCGTCGGCCGCTACCTGCCGCACGGCCGCCTGCTGGGCGGCGAGCGCGTGCGCAAGTGGCTGCTCGAAAGCATCATCGCCGGCCACGCGAGCGACGTGCGGCTTCGGCTCAGGGGCGACCTGCGCGAATTCCCGTTCGTCGATCCCGCCCGCGGCCAGTTCCAGGTCACGGCGCGCGTCGAGCACGGCGTGCTGAGCTATGCCGACGGCTGGCCGCGCATCGAGAACATCGACGGCGAGCTGCAGTTCGAGCGCGACGGGATGACGATCCTGGCGCGCGGCGGCACCATCCTCGGCACGCGTCTTTCCGGCGTGCGCGTCAGCATTCCCGAGCTGGCGGTGCCGTCGCGCCGCCTCCAGATCAGCGGCCAGGCGACCGGGCCGAGCGCGGAATTCCTCAAGTTCGTCGCGACGTCGCCGGTCCGCGCCAGGGTGGGCGGCATGACCGACCACCTGCAGGTCGCGGGCAACGGCAGGCTGCGCGTCAAGATCGACATGCCGCTGGAGGACGTGTCCGAGACCAAGGTCGCGGGCGAATTCGATTTCGCCGGCAACACCATCGAGGCCCATCCGCATCTGCCGGCCGTCGAGCGAGCGACCGGCGGCTTCGCTTTCACCGACTCGGGCTTCACGCTGCGTCGTGTCGCCGGGCGACTGCTCGGCGCGCCGGTCGAGATCACCGGTGGCACGCGCGGCAGCGGCTGGGTCGAGATCGTCGCGCAGGGGCGCAACCTCAGGGTGGCCGAGTTGCCGCTCATCGATCGGCCGTGGCGTGACCAGCTCGGCGGCGCGACCAACTATGCCGCGACCCTGACCGTGCGCGAGGGGCAGGCGCGGCTCAGGATCGATTCGTCGCTGCGCGGCGTGGCGAGCAGCCTGCCCGCGCCGCTCGGCAAGCCTGCGGGCGACGCTTTGCCGTTGCGGGTGGAGATCGCCCAGGCCGACGGCGGCGCGCGCGACCGCGTCTCGGCAACCCTTGGTCGCGTCTTCGCCATCGAGTTCCTGCGCCGGCGGCAGGGCGAGACGATGGTGGTGCAGCGTGCCGGCGTCTCGCTTACGCCCGAGGCGGGCCAGCCGGTGCGCCTGCCCGAGCGGCCGGGAACCCTCATCTACGGATCGCTCGCGACGCTCGACCTCGACGCGTGGCTCGCGCTCGCGCCCGCGAGCGACGAGGCGTTCGGCGGGGTCACGCTCGACGCGCGCGTCGGCTCGCTCGACCTCTACGGCAAGCGTCTCACGGGCCTTACCGTGCGTGCCGGCACGGACGCGGTCGGGTGGTCGGCGAGCGTGAATGCGCAGGAGATTTCCGGCGATGTCTCATACCGGGGCGGCAACGTTCTCGCGCGTCTCGACTACCTGTCGATCCCGCCGGACAGTCCCGCGCAGCGGCGCAGCCGCGCCGCGCGTCCCGCGGATATGCCTGGGGTCGACCTGGTTGCCGAGCGCTTCGACTTCCGCGGCAAGCCGTTCGGTCAGCTGATGCTTGCTGCCAGCCAGCAGGCCGGGCAATGGCGCGTCGAGAAGTTCGCGCTGACCGGCAGCGATGCCACGGTGCAGGCCTCGGGTCTCTGGCGCGCGGCGGCCGACGCTGGGTCGGCGAGCGAGCTCGAGTTTCAGATCGAGGCAAGCGACGCCGGCAGCTTTCTTTCCCGCGCCGGCTTCGCCAACGTCGTCAAGGGCGGCAAGGCGACGCTCACGGGCGCGCTCAACTGGCGCGGCGACCCGTCGAGCATCGACTACCCCACCCTCGGCGGCGCGCTGAAGCTGGAGGCGACCGACGGCCAATTCCTCGAGATGGATCCAGGCTTCGGCAAGCTGCTCTCGCTGATGAGCCTGCAGCAGCTGCCGCGCCGCATCGGCCTCGACTTCAGCGACGTGTTCTCTAAGGGCTTCAAGTTCGAGCGCATCGACGCCGAGGCGCGCGTCGACAAAGGAGTCATGGGCCTGAAGGATTTCCGGATGACCGGCTCGGCGGCGGACGTCGAGATGCGCGGCGACGTCGACCTGGCGCAGGAAACGCAGAACCTGCGCGTGCGCATCATCCCGGGCGTGGGCGACACTGCCGGCACCGCGCTGGTCTTCGTCAACCCGGCGGTGGGGGTGGCAGCGGTGATCGCGCAGCGCGTACTGAAGAACCCGCTCGGGCAGATGCTCGCCTACCAATACACGGTCACCGGCTCGTGGAGCGACCCCAAGGTGGCGCGGGCCAGCGTGCCGCGCCCTGTCGATTCGGACAAGGCGGTCTCGCCGTGACACGAATGGCGGCGGTGCAGATGGTGTCGGCGCCCGAGGTGCCGGCCAACCTCGAGGCCGCGGGCCGGTTGATCGCCTCGGCTGCGGCTGCGGGCGCGAAGCTGGTGGCGCTGCCGGAGAACTTCTACATCATCGGCCGCCACGAGGGCGACAAGGTCAAGGTGCGCGAAGCCGATGGACGAGGGCCGATCCAGCAGTTCCTGTCCGAGGCGGCAAGGAAGCATCGCCTCTGGATTCTTGCCGGGACCGTCCCCATCTCCAGTCAGGATGGGAGCCGGATCCGCAGCGCCTGCCTGCTCTACGACGATGCGGGTCGCCGGGTCGCGCGCTACGACAAGATGCACCTGTTTCGCTTCCAGCAGGGCGCGGAGAATTACGACGAGGCTCGCACCGTCGAGCCGGGCACCAAGCCGCTCGCGGTGGACACGCCCTTTGGCCGGCTCGGACTGTCGGTGTGCTACGACGTGCGTTTTCCCGAGGTCTATCGCGGGCTCGGCGAGGTGGACGTGATCTTCGTTCCGTCGGCTTTCACCGTGCCGACCGGGGCCGCGCATTGGGAGACCCTGCTGCGCGCGCGGGCGATCGAGAATCAAGCGTACGTCGTCGCGCCCGCGCAGGGCGGCACGCATGCCAGCGGCCGGCGCACCTACGGCCATACGATGATCATCGACCCGTGGGGCGAAGTGCTGGGCGTGCAGCCCGAAGGCGAGGGCGTGGTGCTCGCCGAGATCGACCTGGAGCATTCGCAGCAGCTGCGAAGGAGATTTGCTTGATTCTGGAAACCGCAACCAAGACCCTGCTCGCGCCGTTCGACCTCGAGGCCGGGAAGCTCGAGCGCGTCTTCGGCGTGCTCGGCGCGCGCCGCATCGACTACGCCGATCTCTACTTCCAGTACACCCGCTCCGAGGGCTGGAGCCTGGAGGAGGGCATCGTCAAGTCGGGCAGCTTCAACATCGAGCAGGGCGTCGGCGTGCGCGCCGTCGCCGGCGAGAAGACCGCATTCGCGTACTCCGACGAGATCAGCTTCGACGCCTTGCAGGACGCAGCCAAGGCGACGCGCGCCATTGCCGCCAGCGGCCAGGCGAAAAGAGTCCAGAGCAACGAGAAGAAACTGCCGCTTGCCCTCTATCGCGAGATCGACCCGGTTGCCTCTCTCGACTCGGCGCACAAGGTGGCGCTGCTCGAGAAGCTGGAGAAGAAGTGCCGCGCGCTCGACCCCCGCATCAAGCAGGTGATGGCGAGCCTCGGCGGCGAGTATGACGTGGTGCTGATCGCGCGCGCCGACGGCAAGCTCGCCGCCGACGTGCGGCCGCTGGTGCGACTGTCCGTGCAGGTGATCGCCGAATCGAACGGCCGGCGCGAGGCCGGCAGCTCGGGCGGCGGCGGGCGCACCGACTACGCGATGTTCACCGACGAGATCCTCGATCGCTACGCGAAGCAGGCGGTATCGCAGGCGCTGGTGAACCTCGAGGCGCGCGCCGCGCCGGCGGGCACGATGAGCGTGGTGCTCGGGCCGGGCTGGCCCGGCGTGCTGCTCCACGAAGCGGTCGGCCACGGGCTGGAAGGCGACTTCAACCGCAAAGGCAGCTCGGCGTTCGCCGGCCGGCTCGGCCAGCGCGTTGCCGCGCGCGGCGTGACCGTGATCGACGACGGCACGCTGCCGGGACGGCGCGGCTCGCTCACCATCGACGACGAAGGCAACCCGACGCAGCGCACGGTGCTGATCGAGGACGGCGTGCTGCGCACCTACCTCCAGGACAGCCTGAACGCGCGGTTGCTGAAGATGCCGCTCACCGGCAACGGGCGGAGGGAGTCGTTTGCCCACGTGACGATGCCGCGCATGACCAATACCTATATGTTGGCTGGCAGCCACGATCCGCAGGAAATCATCCGCAGCGTGAAGAAGGGCCTCTACGCCAGCAACTTCGGCGGCGGCCAGGTCGACATCACCAACGGCAAGTTCGTGTTCTCCGCCGCGGAGGCCTACCTGATCGAGGACGGCAAGGTGACCACGCCGGTCAAGGGCGCGACCTTGATCGGCAACGGCCCCGACGCGCTGACGCGGGTCAGCATGATCGGCAACGACCTCGAGCTCGACTGGGGCATCGGCACCTGCGGCAAGGAAGGCCAGAGCGTGCCGGTCGGCGTCGGCCAGCCGACATTGAAGATCGAAGGGCTGACGGTTGGCGGCACGGCCTGAAGATCTAGCCGCGCGTATTCCGGACGGGGCGCTGCTCGCGTTGCCGCCCGACTATTCGCTCGTCGCGATGGAGGTTGTTAGAGCTCTAGTAAGAAAAAAAGCAAAAGGGCTGCGGTTGCTCGGCGTTCCCATTCTCGGTATGTCCGCCGACCTGCTGATCGGCGCGGGTTGCGTCGCCGAAGTCGAAACCAGCGCCGTCTCGCTCGGCGAAGCGGGGCTCGCGCCGCGCTTCACGGAAGCGGTCGAAAAAAATCTCATCAAGGTCAAGGACGCCACCTGTCCCGCGGTGCATGCCGGATTGCAGGCGAGCGAGAAGGGCGTGTCGTACATGCCGGTAGCGGGCATCGGCAGCTCGGACCTGATGAAGGAGCGCAAGGATTGGATCCGGCAGGGCGAAGTCGTGCTCGTGCCGGCAATCAGGCCGGACGTGGCGCTGTTTCACGCGCGATGGGCCGACGAAGCCGGCAACGTCTGGGTCGGCCGCCGCCGCGAGCTCGCCACTGCCGCGCATGCGGCGAAAACCAGCCTGGTGAGTTTCGAGGAGCGAAAAAAAGGCGACATGCTGGAAGACGAGCTGCTCGCCCCGGGCGTGATCTCCGCCATCTACGTCTCCGCCGTCGCGCACGCGCCGCGCGGCGCATGGCCGCTCGGGATGCCGGGCGTCTATGGCGTCGACGACACGCACGTTTCGCAATACGCCAAGGCGGCGAAGACGCGCGAAGGCTTTCAGCGCTACCTGGACGAATGGATCCTTACGCCAGGGAAGAGCACCTCGCCTGCGTGATCGCGCGGCTGCTGGACGGCGCGCGCCATGCGGCGATCGGCGCCTCGTCGCCCATTCCCGCGTCCGGATGCTTCCTCAGAAGAGCTATTGATCCCGGTTTTCGCGTCTCGCTGCAGCAGCGGCGCGCGGCCAATCCCTTCAGCGAGGGCTCGCGCGAGCTCTTCGACCTGGCGGGGCAGGGCAGGATCGACACCTTTTTCCTCGGCGGCGCGCAGATCGACGGCACGGCCGCGATCAACCTGGTGCGCGCCGACGGCAAGCGATTTCCCGGAACCTTCGGCTCGGCTTACATGTATTCAGTTATTGAAAAAATCATTCTCTTCAGGGAAGAGCACTCGAAGCGGGTGCTGGTGCCGAAGGTCGAGTTCGTCTCGGCGCGCGGGAACCCCAAGGCGCTGCTCACCGGCAAGGCGCTGTTCTCCTGGCAGAAGGACAAGCGCCGCTTCCGGCTCGAAAGCACGCACGAAAAGGGCGACATCCGCGCCGAGACCGGGTTCGATTTCGACGCGCCGGCCGACGTGCCCCTGACGCCCCCGCCGACCGCGGAAGAATTGGCCCTGCTGAGGGGGCCTGTCGCCAAAGCAGTCGCCGCCGACTACCCCGATTTCGCCAAACGCGTATGGAGAATAAACTAGCGCCATGAACGCTCCGGAAAAGCTCAAATACGACCGCGCGACGCAGGACGTCGGCAACATCGTCCTCCTCGAGCACTACAACTGCTGCATCGACGAACAGCGCCTCGCGGTGCTGTTCTATGTCGTTGGCCTCGGCGCCACGCGCGACCCGTACATCTTCCCCGGCATGGAAAACATCTGGCTCAACTTCGGCCGCACGCAGGTGCACATGCCGAGCCGCGCCGTGCCGCCGAAGAAGGAGCGCCTGCGGGGCACGGCAGGCTTCGTCGTGCCGAGCCTCGAGGAGCTGGCCAAGCGCCTCGAGTACGCGGGCAAGGAGATGAAGCGGGTGGTCGGCGACGCGCGGGACTTCTCCTATACGGTGAAGAAGGATTGCGTCGAGGCGACCGATCCGTGGGGCACGCGCGTGCGCTGCCACGCACCGTCGCCGGAGTACGGGCCGATCGACCTCGGCCTCGCCTACGTCGACTTCGACGTGCCGCCCGGTACCGCCGACGGCATCGCGCGCTTCTACAACGAGGTCATGGAGGCGCCCGCGCAAGCCTCGAAGGGTCGCGCGACAGTCCGCATCGGCAAGCATCAGAAGGTGATGTTCACCGAGACGAAAGCAAAGCAGCCCGAGTACGACGGCCACCACATCCAGGTCTATATCGCCGACTTCTCGAAGCCCTACAAATGGCTGCTCGAGCGCGGCCTGATCACGATGGAGACCGACGAGGCCGAGTGGCGCTTCCAGTGGATCGTCGATCCGAAGGACGGCAGGAAACTCTTCCAGATCGAGCACGAGGTGCGCAGCATGAAGCACCGCCTGTTCAACCGGCCGCTCGTCAACCGCAACCACGGCATCACCAACATGACCTACGTGGCGGGAAGCGACGCCTTCCGTGGGACATACTGAGAAGGCCGGGTTCTGGAACGCCTACGATCGGCCGCACGCCGATCTGCGCGAGGCCATCGAGCGGTTTGAAGCGGCGGGCGAGCTGCTGCGCATCCGCGGCGCGCACTGGAAGCTGGAGATGGGCACGCTCGCCGAGATCGTCTACCGCGGCGAGACTCCGCCGGCGATCCTGTTCGAGGACATCCCCGGCTACCCGAAGGGATTCCGCGCTCTCTCGGGCGCGACCAACAGCGCCAAGCGCCTCGCGATCATGCTCGGCTTCCCGGTGCCGTCGCATCCGCTCGACGTGGTGCGCGCCTACCGCGACCGGATGAAACAGCACAAGCCGATCCCGCCCAGGGTGGTGAAGAACGGCGCCGTTCTCGAAAACATTCTTTCCGGAAAAGACGTCGACGTCCTGAAATTCCCCGCGCCGCTGCTGCACGAGCACGACGGCGGTCGCTACATCGGCACCGACGACCTGGTGATCATGCGCGATCCGGAGCTGAACTGGGTCAACTGCGGCACCTATCGCTCGATGGTGCAGGGGCCGGACAAGGTCGGCCTGTGGATCTCGCCAGGCAAGCACGGCCGGCAGATCCGCGACAAGTACTTCAAGCAGGGCAAGCCCTGCCCGGTGCTGATCAGCTGCGGCCACGATCCGCTGCTGTTCCTCGCTGGCGGCAACGAGATCCGCTTCGGCCTCTCCGAGTACGACTACGCCGCGGGGCACCGGGGCCTGCCCTACGACGTGATCGAGAGCGAGCTCTACCGCCTGCCGATGCCGGCGCACGCCGAGATCGTGCTCGAGGGCGTGATGCACCCCGGCGAGACCATGCCCGAGGGGCCGTTCGGCGAATTCACCGGCTACTACGCCGGCGGCCAGAGCGAGCAGCCGGTGGTGCGCGTCGAGCGTATCTATCACCGCAACGAGCCGGTGCTCGGCCTTGCCTGCCCGATGGTGCCACCCTCCGATTTCTCCTACTCCAAGTGCGTGATGAAGGCCGGCATGATCTGGGACGAGGTCGAGCGCGCCGGCCTGCCGGGTGTGAAGGGCGTGTGGGTGCACGAGCCGGGCTGCGCGCGCATGTTCAACGTGATCTCGATCAAGCAGGCCTACGCCGGCCATGCCCGGCAGGCCGGGCACCTTGCCGCGGCTTGCCAGTCGGGCTCCTACCTCGGGCGCTTCGTCGTGGTCGTCGACGACGACATCGATCCCTCGAACCTCGAGCAGGTGCTGTGGGCAATGTGTACCCGCTGCGATCCGGTGCAGGACATCGATTTCATCAAGCGCGCCTGGAGCGGGCCGCTCGACCCGCGGCTGCCAAAGGGGGTGACCTGGAATTCGCGCGCCATCATCGACGCCTGCCGGCCGTTCGAGATGCTGGGCGAGTTCCCGCCGGTGGTGCGAGCCTCGCCCGAGCTGCGCGAGCGGGTGTGGAGCAAGTTCGAGGAGCAGCTGAAAAAGCCCTGAGCACCTTCCTGCTCTGGTTCCTGACGTTCCTGTTCTCGCTGCGCGTCGCAGGCCAGGCGATCCAGCGCTGGGCGGCGCAGCCTTTTCTGCCGCCTTTCGATGCGTTCCAGGGCAGCAACCTGCCTTACCCCGCGTTGCTGGCTTCGCAGGTCCTGATCCTCGGCGGGATGATCTTCTGCAACCTTCGCTCGCCGAAGGGCGGTCGCGTGCTGCTCTGGATCGGCAGTCTCTATATGGCGGGATCGCTGCTGCGCATTGCCGTCGGGCTGGCGGTGCCGGGCGCGCCCGCCTGGTTCAGCACCTGGATACCGGCGCTGTTCCACGTCGTCCTCGCCGGATACGTGTTGACCCTGGCTACACCCCGCGGCAGGAGCCGGGCAGGTACTTGGGAATGATCGTCGTCCCGTCACCCGGAGCGCCGCAGCGCCAGCCGTTGATGGAAATCGGGCCGTTGGCCATGTTCGCCGAGACGGCCGGCACGCCGCCGACGAGCGGCACCATGGTGACGTTGCCCGCCGGCAGGCCGCCGCCGGTGGCGACGGTGACCTTGCCGTCGGCGTCGGTGGTGACGCCGGCGACGTACCTCGATGCGGCGCCCTCGCAGCCCCAGTTGCCTCCGCCAGGCGCGGTGCCGCCCCCCTGGTAGATCTCGGTGATGATCACGCGGCATGAGCTCGCCGCGAGCACGACCTCCGACATCTTGGCGCGCACCGTGTAGTCCTGGTAGGCCGGCAGCGCGACCGCGGCGAGGATGCCGATGATCGCCACCGTGATCATCAACTCGATCAGGGTGAAGCCGCCGGTTCGCCTTTTCATGCGCGCCTTTATAGACGAAAAGTCGCGGATTGCATAAGGATTGCTGCCGCTCTCCCGCCGTCAGCGGATTGTCAGTATTCGTTGCCCGGCTGGGTGAGCGCGTCCTATACTCACGCCCACCGAGACTTAAGTCACCAAGCAATGAACAACCGAGTCGCAGCAGTCCTCATCGCCGCGCTTGCCGGGGCTTTCGCAGCAGAGTTCGTGTGGGCGCAAGCGCGGAGCACCGCGCCGGCGCAAGCGCGCGCGGGCGCGACGACGCCAGCGCAGGCTCGCGCCTACATCTACGGCGCATTCCTCACCCAGGCGGCGCCGGGCATCCTGAGCGACAGCATCAAGCTCGGGCCCGAACTGGAGAAGCGGCTCAATCTTCCCGCCGGCGCCGACAGCGGCAAGACCTATGAAGCGCTGGTCGCGCTGACCGACGGCAAGCAGCTCGACGTGCGCCGCGCCACCGACGACGAGGTCTCGGGGTACGGCATGGTGCCGGGGCTCAACCTCGCGCTGCCGATCTACACGCTGCAAGCCGGCGACCAGAAATTCCTCGTCCAGTACGACCTGCAGGCGAACGCAATTCCGTTCGTCGGCCAGCTCGGCGTCCGGCCGCTCGCCGTGCGGCCTTCCGGCGCGGCGGCCGCCCGCAGCGGCGAATTCGATGCGAAGAAACCTTCGATCGTGACCCTGGTCTGGACCGAGAGCTTCGACTACAACCGCGCCGCGCTCTCGCCGGCGGTGCGCGCCAAGATCGACAGCGACGTCATGCCCAAGCTCAAGGACTTCGTCGAGATCCGCTACATCAACGTCAACGGTCATACCGACATCCTCGGCTCGCCGGTCTACAACCAGATGCTGTCGGAGAAGCGCGCCGAGGCCGTCCGCGACTACCTGGTGTCGCAAGGCGCGAGCGCGGAGAAGATCGAGGTGTATGGCTTCGGCAAGACGCTGCCGATCAAGTCCTGCCGCGAGGAAACGGGCCGCCGCGCCCTGATCGAGTGCCTCGCGCCGAACCGCCGCGTGCACATCGAGGTGCAGGGCACGCTGCGGCAGTAGCCGGGTTCGCCGCCCCTCAGGTCGCCCATCGGCGCGCGCGGCCGACGGCTTCGCGCCAGCGCTTCATCTTTTCCCCGGCTTCGTCGCGGCTCATGCTCGGCTCGAAGCGCCGGTCGAGCTGCCAGTGGCCGGCGACTTCTTCGCGCGACTTCCACAGATTGACGGTCAGGCCGGCGAGGTAGGCGGCGCCGAGCGCGGTGGTCTCGAGCACCTTCGGCCGCGCCACCGGCACGCCGAGCAGGTCGGCCTGGAATTGCATCAGCAGGTCGTTTGCTGCGGCGCCGCCGTCGACGCGCAGCTCGGAGAGCTTCTCGCCAGAATCCTTCTGCATCGCCTCGAGCAGCTCGGCGCTCTGGAAGGCGATCGATTCCAGCGCGGCGCGGGCGATGTGCGCTTTCGTGGTCCCGCGCGTCAACCCGACGATGGCGCCGCGCGCATGCGGGTCCCAGTAAGGCGCGCCGAGGCCGGTGAACGCCGGCACCAGGTAGACGTCGCCGGAATCGAGCACCTCGGCGGCGAGGCGCTCGACTTCGCTCGAGCTCCTGAAAAACTCGAGGCCGTCGCGCAGCCATTGCACGACGGCGCCGCCGACGAAGACGCTGCCTTCGAGCGCGAACTCCAGGCCGCCGGTCTGCGCGCACGAGGTCGAGATCAGGCCGCTCTGCGAGCGGATCACCTTGTCGCCGGTGTGCAGCAGCATGAAGCAGCCGGTGCCATAGGTGTTCTTCGCCATTCCCGCGCGGTGGCAGCCCTGGCCGAAGGTCGCCGCCTGCTGGTCGCCGGCGATGCCGCCGACCACCACCGCCTCGTCGAGCACGCTTTTGGGCAGCATGCCGAAGGCGTGCGACGAAGGATGCGCGTCGGGCAGGATGGCGCGCGGCACGCGCAGCAGAGTGAGCAGCTCCTCGTCCCAGTCGTTCATGTGGATGTTGAACAGCATGGTGCGCGACGCATTCGAGACGTCGGTGACATGCGTGCGGTTGCCGGTCAGCTGCCACACCAGCCAGGTGTCGACCGTGCCGAACGCCAGCTCGCCGCGCTCGGCGCGCGGCCGCGCCCCGGGGACGTTGTCGAGCAGCCAGGCGATCTTGGTGCCGCTGAAGTACGGATCGATGACCAGGCCGGTGCGCTCGCGCACCAGGCTCTCGGCGCCGACCTGGCGCAGCTCCTCGCACTGCGGCGCGGTGCGCCGGTCCTGCCAGACGATCGCGTTGTGGATCGGCTCGCCGGTCTG
>DATNCP010000083.1:0-9612 GCA_035607175.1 Burkholderiales bacterium | reverse complement strand
GAACGCCGCCTGCTTGCCGGCGACTTCCTTGCCGTGGTAGTCGTCTGGAAACCTGAGGTCGAACGTCTTGCTCTCGCTCGCGCCCATGCCGCGCGCCGCGCTCTCGAACTCGGGCAGCATGCGGCCCTCGCCGAGGAGGAAGGCGAAGTTCTCGGCCTTGCCGCCGGCGAAGGGCTGGCCGTCGATGCTGCCGTCGAAGTCCACCGTCAGGCGATCGCCGTCGCGCGCCGGCCGGTCCGCGGTAACAAATTGCGTGCGCTGCTTGCGCAGGATCTCGATCGTCTTCTCGACCGCGGCGTCGTCGACCGTCACCTGCGGCCGCTCGATGGTGGCGCTGGAAATGTCGCCCACCTTCACTTCGGGGTAAACCTCGAACGTGGCGCTGAATTCCAGGGCCTTCTCGCTGGCGGCGTCCTTCTTCTCGATGCGCGGGTAGCCGGCGACCTTCAGCTTCGCTTCCTTGACCGCATCGCTGAACGATTTCTGCACGGCGTCGCCGAGAACCTCGGAGCGCACCTGCGGCCCGTAGGTCTGCGCGATCAGTTTCAGCGGCACCTTGCCCGGGCGAAAGCCGGGCATGCGCACGTTGCGCGCCATCTTCTTCAGGCGCTCGTCGACCTGCTTCTCGATCTCCGCGGTCGGCACGGACATCGACACGCGCCGCTCCAGGTTGCCTAGTGTTTCTACGTTGGACGACATTTCTTTCTCTGTTCTGTGGTGCGAAGGGAGGGACTCGAACCCTCATGCCTTGCGGCGTCAGATCCTAAGTCTGGTGCGTCTGCCAATTCCGCCACCTTCGCCAAAAAAAACAACGTATTATACCCGCGCCGCCTTTTCGAATTTTTAGCCTAAATGTCGGTCGGCCACTACGAGAATTTCCCCGTCGCTTCGCTGCTCCTGCCCGCGCCCCTGCGCGAGCCGGTGGAGGTCATTTACCGCTTTGCGCGCAGCGCGGACGACATCGCCGACGAAGGCGACGATCCACCCGATGTACGGCTGCGCAAGCTAAGCGTCTACCGGGCGCAGCTCGCCGCGCCGGTCGATCCGCTGTTCCACGACGTGGCGAAACTCATTGCACAACAGGGCCTTCCGCCGCAGCTGTTCGCCGACCTGCTGGATGCCTTCAGCCAGGACGTGACGAAAAAGAGCTATGAAAATTTTTCCACCGTCCTCGACTACTGCCGCCGCTCGGCCAACCCGGTGGGCCGGCTGCTCCTGCACCTGTTCAAACGAACGACTGATTCAGACCTGCAGCGCTCGGACGCCATCTGCACGTCGCTGCAGCTGATCAACTTCTGGCAGGACGTCGACATCGACTACACCAAGGACCGCCGGGTCTACCTGCCGCAGGATGAAATGGCGCGCTTTGGCGTCGACGAGCGACATCTGCGCGACAAGATCTGCGACGAAGCGTGGCAAGCGCTGCTTTCGTTTCAAACAAAGCGCGCCCGTGAGCTGATGCTGCAGGGCGCCCCGCTCGGCCGCTCGCTGCCGGGCCGCGTCGGCCTGGAGATCCGCGCCACGGTGCAGGGCGGGCTGAAGATCCTCGACAAGATCGAGCAGGCTGGCTACGACGTTTTCCGCCGACGCCCCACGCTCAAGAGCTTCGACTGGCCGCTGCTTCTGCTCAAGGCCGTATGACGCCGGACGAGTACTGCCAGCAGAAAGCAGCGGCGAGCGGCTCGAGCTTCTACTACTCCTTTCTCTTCCTGCCGCCGGAGCGCCGCCGCGCCATCACCGCGCTCTATGCCTTCTGCCGCGAGGTCGACGACGTCGTCGACGAGTCTTCCGACGTCCATCTCGCCGCCACCAAGCTCGCGTGGTGGCGGCAGGAAATCGCCGGACTGTACGCCGGGAACCCGCGGCACCCGGTGAGCCGCGCTCTCGCGCCGCACCTGAAAAGCTTCTCCCTCGAGCAGGACAACCTGCACGAGATCATCGCCGGCATGGAGATGGACCTGACCCAGACGCGCTATCTCGACTGGAAGGGGCTGGAACGCTACTGTCATCGCGTTGCCGGCGTGGTCGGCCTGCTCGCGGCGCGCATCTTCGGCTACCAGGAGGCGCGCACCCTCGAGTACGCGCATTCGCTCGGCATCGCTTTCCAGCTCACCAATATCATCCGCGACGTCGGCGAGGACGCGCGCAAGAACCGCATCTATCTGCCGATGGAGGATCTGCAGAAGTTCGGCGTTCCCGCCGCGGACATCCTCGGCATGCGGCAGACCGACGCCTTCCACAAGCTGATGCAGTTCCAGGCCGGGCGCGCCCGCGGGCACTATGAAGAAGCGCTCCGCGCCCTCCCCGCCGCCGACCGCAAGGCGCAGCGGCCCGGCCTGATCATGGCGGCGATCTACCGGGCGCTGCTCGACGAGATCGAGCGCGACGGCTTTACCGTGCTGACCCGAAGAATCTCTCTGACGCCGCTACGCAAATTCTGGATCGCCTGGAAAACGTGGGTAACCGCGTAGCCGTCGTCGGAGCAGGCTATGCGGGAATGGCTGCGGCGGTGTCGCTCGCCGAACGCAAGATTCCCGTGACCGTGTTCGAATCCGGCCCCGTTCCCGGCGGCCGGGCGCGGCGCATCGTGTCCCAGGGTAACGAGCTCGACAACGGCCAGCACATCCTGGTCGGCGCCTACACGCAACTCTTCCGCCTGATGAAGACGGTCGGCGTCGGCGACGAAGCCGTGCTGCGCGTCCCGCTCGAGCTGCGCTACGCGCGAGGCTTCTCGTTTCGCGCGCTTTGGCTGCCCTTCCCGTTCGGCCTGCTCGGCGGCCTGTTGCTCGCGCGCGGAATACCGTTCTCCCAGCGTCTCGCGGCCGTGCGCTTCATCGCCGCCTTGCGCAACGGGCAGATCCAGGACATGCCGGTCGCCGACCTGTTGCGACGCAACGGGCAGGACGGCGCCATCGGCCACTACCTTTGGCGCCCGCTGTGCGTTTCGGCGCTCAATACGCCGGTCGAGATCGCCTCGTCGCGCGCCTTCCTCACCGTGGTGCGCGATGCGCTGCTCGGCGGCGAAGGCGCGAGCGATCTCATCCTCCCGCGCGTCGACCTGTCGCGACTCTTCCCCGATCCGGCCGCGGAATTCGTGAAGCGGAACGGCGGCGAGATTCGGCTCCGGACGCCGGTGGAGAGCCTTTCCTCGCTGAAAGAGTTCTCGGCGGTCATCGTGGCTGTCGGGCCCCACCAGCTGAAGAGCTTGCTGCCAGGTGTCGCCGACGATCTCACCTATCAGCCGATCTACACCTGCTACGTGCAATACGGCGCGCGGGCGAAGCTCGGCTTTCCGATGATCGGCCTCGCCGACGGCCTGGTGCAGTGGGTGTTCGACCGCGGCCAGCTGCTCGGCGAAAAGGGTCGCTTCGCCTGCGTGATCAGCGCGCAGGGCGACCATCAGCAGATGTCCCAGGACGAGCTTGCGGAAACCTGCCACCGCGAGCTGGTGGAGAATGAACTGGTCAACGAGAAACCCCTCTGGACGCGCGTCATCGCGGAAAAGCGCGCGACGATCACGTGCTCCGTGGGACGGCCGACGATCGAGACCAAGCTGCCCGGCGTCTACGTTGCCGGCGACTACACCGACGCCGAATACCCGCCGACGCTCGAGGCGGCGGTGCGCAGCGGAGTGCGCGCCGCGGGAATGATCAGCGCCTAGCGCTCGCGCGCGGCTTCGTGGAAGGCCTTCTGCACCGGCGAGAGCAGGTACTCGAGCACCGTGCGCTCGCCGAGCTTGATCTCCGACACGACCTGCATGCCGGGCGCGAGTGAATAGCGCGCGCCGTCGACTTGCAGGTGCTGCTGCTTCAGGTCGACCAGCGCGCGGAACGCGAGCGGCCCGGTCGGGCGGTCTCGGCCGACGAGGCCGTCGGAGCGGGTGTTCGGCGTCGGCGTCTCGGTCGCATCCGCGCTCAGCTGCATTACCGTGCCGTCGAGCATGCCGTACTTCTGGAACTGGAAAGCGGCGAGCTTGATCTTCGCTGCCTGCCGCGGCCGGACGAAGCCGGCGTCGTCGTTCGATACCCACACTTCGGCGCGCAGGGTCTCGTTCTTCGGCACCAGCGTCATCAGGATGGTGCCAGGCGCGGCCACCGTGCCGGGCGTGTGCGTCGCGAGGTCCTTCACCAGCCCGGCCTGCGGCGCGCGCAGCTCGAGCAGGCCGTGCCGGTGCTGCTGCTTGGCGATCTCCTGGCGCAGCCGCTCCGCCTGGGGCGCGACGTCCAGGCGCTCGGCCTGCAGCTGCCGGCGGTAGTCGGCGCCGATCTGCGCGATGCGCTTCTCCGATTGGGCGATGGTCGCCCTCGCGCTGCGGATGGTGAACTCCTGGCTCTTCAGGTCCTGCTCCTTCTCGATTCGCTCGCGCTGCTTGTCGGTGTACATCAGGCGGCCGGCGAAGCCGTCCTTCGCGAGCTTCTCGTACGCCTTCTCCTGCTCCCGGTAGTGCGGCAAGGTCTGGATCAGCTTGTTGCGAACCTCGCCCGCCGCGGCGAGGTCGTGTCTTGCCTTGTCGAGCACCGCGCGCTCCTGCGCCAGCGCGTTCTGGTAGGCCTGCACGTTGGCGGCGTACTGCGCCCGTGCCTGGGCGAAGATCGTCTCGGGGTCCTCGACGCCGCGCTCGAGAGGCCGGCCGGCGAGCTGCGCGTCGATCCGGCGCAGGGTGATGCGCCGCGTGTGGTAGTCGGAGGCGAGCGCCCTGCCCTCGGCGTCGGAGAGCGCGGCATCCATGCGGATCAGGACCTCGCCCTCGCGAACCTCCTGTCCTTCCTGCACCAGGATTTCCTTCACGACGCCCTGCTCGGCAGGCTGCACGATCTTGACGTAGGTCGACGGCACCAGCTTGCCCTCGGCGACGGCAACGATGTCGAGCTTGCCGAGCGTCGCCCAGGCGAGGGTGCAGCCGGTCAGCGCGAGCATGACCCAGAGCACCTTGCGGCCGAGGGGCGATGGCGGCCTGTGCTGCAAACGCTGCAGCGCCGGCAGAAAATCGCGCGGGTCGGCGTCCGGAACCAGCGTCTTCAAGCCAGCTCCTTTTCGCGCGAGGGCGCGGGACGCGGCCCGAAACGGAGCTGCTCGTCCACCTGCAGCCCGCGCGGAATCGCGTGGGCGATGAAAATGATGGTCGCGGCGCCTTTCAGCCGGTTGATCGTCTGCGCGAGCTGCTCGGCGGTCAGCTGGTCGAGGTTGCTGGTCGCCTCGTCGAAAATGAGCAGCTTCGGCCGCTTGAGCAAGGCGCGCGCGATGGCGAGACGCTGCTTCTGCCCGCCCGACAGGCCGATGCCGTGCTCGCCGAGCGGCGTCTGGTAACCCTCGGGAAGCTTCTCGATCGTCTCGTGAATCTCGGCCAGCTTGCAGGCCGTGACCACGGCGGCAAAGCTGGCGTGAGGGTTCGCCATCGTCAGGTTGTCGTGGATCGAGCCGGAGAACAGAACCGTCTCCTGCGGCACCACGCCGAAAGACTGTCGCAGCTCGTTCGCCGAGAGATGGGAGAGATCCCGGCCGTCGAGCTGGATCCGCCCATCGGTCGGCCGATAGAAGCCCAGCAGCAGCTTTGCGAGCGTGCTCTTGCCGCAGCCCGAAGGCCCGGAGACGACCAGCAGCGTGCCCGGCCGCACGCGATGGCTCAGGTTGCGATAGAGATACGGGTGCTTCTCGCTATAGCGGAAGGCGACGCCCTGGAGGTCGATCCTTCCCGGGCCGTCGGCGCGGCTCGGCGTCAACGTATAGGGCTCGGCCGGTGCGTCCATGATGTCCCCCAGGCGCCGCACCGCGATGTTCGCCTGCTGGAACTCCTGCCACAGGCCGGCGATGCGCAGCATCGGCTGCGCCATGCGCGCCGCGAACATCTGGAAGGCGACCAGCATGCCGATGGTGAAGCCGTCGTTGCGCATCACCAGCAGCGCGCCGACGAGCAGGATGGCGATGGTCATCAGCTGCTCGAGAGCGCTCGAGGCGACGTGGTAGAGGTTCGCCAGCTGCCGCGTGGTGAAGCCGGCGGCGAGATAGCCGGCGAGGTAGTCGCCGAAGCGGCGCTCCAGCACCGGCTCGAACTGCAGCGTCTTCACCGTCTCCGCGCCCGCGACGTACTCGGTCATGAACGCCTGGTTGCGCGCGCCGAGCATGAACTGGCGGTTGAGCTTCTCGCGCCATAGCGGCGTGACGACGGCGCTGATCGCCGCCAGCAGGAGCATCACGCCGAGCGCGATCAGCGACAGCTGCCAGCTGTACCAGAACATCACCGCGAGGATGATCGCGAGGAACGGCAGGTCGAGGACGAACGCGATCGCCGCGCCGGTGATGAACTCGCGGATCGTCTCGACGCCGTGCATGCGCGCCACGGTCACGCCGGTCGGACGGCGCTCGAAGTAAGGCAGCGGCAGGCGGAACAGGTGGCGGAAGACCGCGGTCGCGAGCACCGCGTCGACGCGGTTGCCGGTGTGGATGATCAGGTACTGGCGCATCCCGGTCATCAGCGCGTTGAAGATCAGGAACATGCCGAGTGCGACGCCAACCGCGAGCAAGGTGCTCTGCGTGTGGTGCACCACGACCTTGTCGATGATCACCTGCGTGAAGAGCGGCGTCGCCAGTCCGATGACCTGGAGGGCGAGCGACGCAAGCAGCACGTCGCGCCAGATGGCGCGATGGCGCGCCAGCTCCGGAACGAACCAGCCGAAGCCGAACCGGCGCGGGGAAGCTTCAAATGGAAGATCCTCAGGCGCCGCGTGGCTGACGAGAACGACGTGCGCGTCGAAGAGTTCGTGGAAGTCCGACGCAGGACGGGCGCTCGGCACCTCGCTGCCCGCCTCGAGATAGAGAAAGCGTTCGCCGTCCCGCTTCAGGACCAGCGCCGGAATCTCCGGCCGCGCCTTCAGGAACGCGATGAAAGGGGTCGGCGCCTGCCCTTCCGGAATCGCGACCTCGCCTGCCTTGAAGGCGAGCGCGCGAGCCGCCTCGATCAGGTTGTGGCGTTGGTGCGGCGGCGGGAATTGCTGCAGCAGGAGCGCGGCGTCGAAAGGCAATCGATGAATCTGGCAGAGCACGCCCAGCACCCACGAAAAGTGCTCCGCGCTGACCGCCGGACGATCGGATAAATCCATGTTTTCAGAGCGAAAACAGCCATCGGAGTATGGCGGAAACCGCTTCGAAAGCCTAGAGGTTGCGCAGCGCCTGAACCGCCTGGTCGACCCGCTCCACGGCGATGACTTCCAGTCCGGAAAGCCTGGCTTTCGGCTGGTTGGCGCGCGGCACGATCGCCTTCTCGAAACCGAGCTTCGCCGCTTCCTTCAGCCGTTCCTGCCCCTGCGGCGCGGGGCGCACTTCGCCGGCGAGACCGACTTCGCCAAAAACCGCGACCTTCCCGGGGATCGCTCTTTCCGTCAGAGAAGAAACCACCGCAAGGCAGACCGCGAGGTCGGCCGCGGGTTCGCCGATGCGAACGCCGCCGACCGCGTTGACGAAGATGTCCTGCTCCCACGTGGCAATTCCCGCGTGGCGATGCAGCACGGCAAGGAGCATCGCGAGGCGGTTCTGCTCCAGCCCGACCGACAGGCGCCGCGCGTTGGGCGAGTGTGCGGTGTCGACCAGCGCCTGGATCTCGACCAGCAACGGCCGCGTGCCCTCGATGGTCGCGAGCACGCAAGATCCGGGAACCGGTTTCTCGTGCGTGCTGAGGAACAGACGGGACGGGTTAGTGACGTCGCGCAGCCCCTTCTCGGTCATCGCGAACACGCCGAGCTCGTTGACCGCGCCGAAGCGGTTCTTCACCGCACGCAGCAGGCGGAAGCTGGAATGAGTGTCGCCTTCGAAGTAGAGCACCGTATCGACGATGTGCTCGAGCACGCGCGGGCCGGCGATCGCGCCTTCCTTGGTCACGTGGCCGACGAGAAAAAGGGCAGTCCCGGCGCGCTTCGCGTAGCGCGTGAGCTGCGCGGCGCACTCGCGCACTTGCGCCACTGATCCGGGCGCCGACTGCAGCGTCTCGGTCCACACCGTCTGGATCGAGTCGACCACCGCGATGCGCGGCCGCGCCGCCTCCAGCGTCGCGAGGATGCGCTCGAGCTGGGTCTCGGAGAGCAAGCGGAGGCCTTTCACGGGCAGCGCGAGGCGCCGGGCGCGCAAGGCGATCTGGTCGGCCGACTCCTCGCCCGAGACGTAGACGGTGTCGAGGCTGCCGGAGAGCGTCGCGAGGCATTGCAGGAGCAGCGTCGACTTGCCGATACCGGGGTCGCCGCCGAGCAGCGTCACCTGCCCTGGGACGAGACCGCCGCCGAGCGTGCGGTCGAGCTCGGCGATGCCGCTCGAGGTGCGCGCAACTTCCCTGATCTCGACGTCTTGCAGCGGCACGGCCCGCGAAGCGCTGCGCGCGCCGCTGCGACGCTCGCCCGCGGCCTCGCTGAGCGTCCCGGCGGCGCCGCACGACGGGCAGCTGCCGAACCACTGCAAGGCGACGGCGCCGCATTCGGAGCAGACGTAGGCGGTCTTGGCTTTCATGGAACGTCCGCGACCGGCACGCGCGGCGCCAGCGCGCACAGCAGCTCGTAGCTCACCGTTCCTGCCGCCGCTCCCACCTCGTCGGCCGACAGACCTTCGCCCCAAAGCGTTACCGGCGAGCCGATGTACGCCTCCTGGATATCGCTGATGTCGACGCAGATCATGTCCATCGAGACACGGCCAACGAGCCGCGTGCGCTGGCCGTTGACCAGCACCGGCGTGCCGGTCGGCGCGTGCCGCGGATAGCCGTCGGCGTAGCCGCACGCCACCACGCCGATGGTGATCTCGCCCATGGCCTCGTAGCCGAAGCCGTAGCCGACGCGCTCGCCGGCGTGCAGATGCTGCGTGCCGATGATCTCGGAGGTGAGCGTCATCGCCGGCCGCAGGTCGAGCGATTCGGCGCTGCGGTCCGCAAACGGCGAGCAGCCGTAGAGCATGATCCCCGGTCGCACCCAGTCGGCGTGCGTTTCCGGAAAACGGATCAGCGCCGCCGAGTTCGCGAGCGATCGCGGCGCGGCGTAATCTTTTGTCAATTCCCGGAACCAGGCGAGCTGATCCTTCACGCCGACCGCACCATCGGCGTCGGCGAAATGCGTCATGAGGGTCACGCTCTTCACATGAGGATGCATGCGAACCGCGTTGTACGCGGGACGCACGCCGTCGGTCGCGAAGCCGAGGCGGTTCATGCCGCTGTTCACCTTCAGGTACACCTCCAGCTCGCCGGCGTGCGGCGCCGCCTTGAACAGCTCCACCTGCTCCGGATTGTGGATCACGGGCGTGAGAGCGTACTTGTGCAGGAGCGCAATGTCGGCCGCCTTGAAGAAGCCTTCCAGCATCAGGATCGGCTTGGTCACGCCGGCGAGCCGCAAGCGCGCCGCTTCCTGGAAATCGAGCACCGCGAAGCCGTCGGCAGCGGCAAACGCGCGCGCCGCGCGCTCAAGGCCGTGACCGTAGGCGTTGGCCTTGACGACAGCCCATACCTTGGCGCCCTTCGCGTGCGCCTTGGCGATGTGCAGATTGCGTTCCAGCGCGCCGGCGGAAATGGTGGCGCGGATCGGGCGGGGCATTTGTCTTATTGTGCTATAAACCTCGGCGCCACAAGAAGAAACACCCCCCCGAAAG
>DATNCP010000081.1:0-12437 GCA_035607175.1 Burkholderiales bacterium | reverse complement strand
GGTGAGCTGCGCGCTCACCTGCGCCAGCAGCTGCTGCGCGGTGAACGGCTTGACGATGTAGTCGTCGGCGCCGGCGCCCATGCCCTCGGCGCGCGACTCCTCGCCCGCCCTCGCCGACAGCAGCACCACCGGCAGCTCCGGCTGCTGCGACTTGATCGCCTGCAGCAGGCCGAAGCCGTCGAGCTGCGGCATCATCACGTCGGAAATCACCAGGTCGAACCCGCGCTGCGCGATGAGCCGCAGCGCGTCCGTGCCGTTGCTCGCGGTGGTCACCTGCCACCGGCCGCGCAGCAGGCGCGCCACGTAGTCGCGCATGTCGGCGTTGTCGTCCACGACCAGGATCCGCGCCTCGAACTTCGTCCCCTGCGGCGTTTCGCCCGCGTCGGAAGCCTGGGACTCGAGCCAGCTCATCGCCTCGTCGACGTAGGCCGCCGCGCCCGCGGGGGCGGCGGCCGGCGCCTGCACGACGACCCGCTCTGCGGGCAGGTGCGCGCAGCCGAACGGCAGCGTGACCGTGAAGGTGCTGCCGTGCTCGGGCTCGCTCGCGACACGGATGTCGCCACCGTGCAGCTGGGCGAGCTCGCGCACGAAGGCGAGGCCGATGCCGGAGCCCTCGTAGCTGCGCGAGCGCGCGCCCTCGACGCGGTGGAAGCGCTCGAACAGCCGGGGCAGCTCTTCGGGCGCGATGCCGATGCCGGTGTCGCGCACGCGCAGCTGCGCGCCCTGCGGGACGCCGGCGAGCGCTACCTCGATCGTGCCCTCGAAGGTGAACTTGAAGGCGTTGGACAGCAGGTTGAGCACGACCTTCTCCCACATGCCGCGATCGACGTAGACCGGCTCCCGGAGCGGCTGGCAATCGACGTGCAGCTCGAGGCCCGCCTTCTCGCACGCGGTGCTGAAATTGCTCGCCAGCTCGGCGGTGAACCTGGCGAGATCGGTCGGCGCGTAGCTTGCCTGCGCGCGGCCTGCCTCGATGCGCGAGAAATCGAGCAGCGTGTTGACCAGCCGCTGCAGCCGCACGGCATTGCGGCGCATCATCTCCAGGCGCTCGCGCTGGCGCGGCGGGAGCGGGCCCTGCTCGTCCGCGAGACTGTCTTCCAGCGGCCCGAGCATCAGCGTCAGCGGCGTGCGGAACTCGTGGCTGACGTTGGAGAAGAACGCCGTCTTGGCGCGGTCGATCTCGGCCAGCGCCTCGGCGCGCTGCTTCTCCTCCTCGTAGGCGCGGGCGTTGCCGATGGCGTTCGCCAACTGCGCGGCCACGAGGTCGAGGAAGGCCGAGTACTGCTCGTCGAACGGCCGCTGCGGGCTGATGCCGAGCACCAGGGTGCCGCCGGGAATCGACAGCTCCTTCACCAGCGCGGGCGCGGTGGCGGCGCGGACCGACTCGGCATCCGGGGTCACCGCCTGCAGCGCGCCGTCGAGATAGGCGAGCGCGAACGTCACGTCGGCGCTGCCTGCCAGCGCTTCCGCGGTGAACTGGCACGCCTGCCGCGCGGTGCGAGCGGCCGAATTGCGGGCGCCGAGGTCGCGCAGCAGCGCGAGACGCCGCTCGCCGAGCACGCGCCCCGTGTTCTCGATCACCGCGGTGAAGATGCCCTCCACACCACCGTCCTCGCCTCGCACCGGGCTGAACGAGAAGGAGAAGTAGCATTCCTCGGGGTAGCCGCGGCGCTCGAGGCGTAGCAGCTGGTCCTGCGACCATGTCGCCTGCCCCGTCGCGGCGACGCCATCGAGCATCGGCGCAATCACATCCCAGATTTCCGACCACACTTCCTGGCAGGGCCGGCCGAGCGCGCCGGGATGCTTGCCGCCGAGGATCTCGGCATAGGCGTCGTTGTAGAGCACGACCCGCCGCGGGCCCCAGTACAGGACGATGGGAAAGCGCGAGCCGATGCAGATGCTCACCGCGCTGCGCAAGCTCTGGGGCCAGCCTTCCGCGGGTCCGAGCGCGGTCCGCGACCAGTCGAGCGCGCGCATGCGCTCGCCCATCTCGCCGCCGCCGGCGAGCCAGGCCGCGGACACGCTGCGCGTTGCAGGGGAATCGTTCATTCCGGGTGACTGCAGTTTGCCAAGACATGCTCGAGCGGTATGTCGGGGCTGTCCCGACCCGCCTGTCGCAAACCAGCTACACGGCCCTAGAATCGTGGCCATGAAACCCCTTCTCTTCCTGGCCGGATTGATTTTCTCGCTGAGCACGCACGCCCAGTTCCCGACGAAGCCGGTGCGCATCATCGTTCCGTACACCCCGGGCGGCGGCACCGACATCATCAGCCGCGCCCTCGCAGCGCGGATGCAGGAGACGTGGGGCCAGCAGGTGCTGGTGGAGAACCGTCCCGGCGCCAACGGCGTCATCGGCACCGACGTGATGGTGAAATCGCCGCCCGACGGCCACACGGTGGCGATGGTGGTCGGTGCGCACGTCGTCAACGCCGTCCTGCAGCCCAACATGCCGTTCGATCCGATCAACGACACGACGGCGGTCAGCCTGGTCGCCACCTCGCCATGGGTGATCGGCATCTGGCCGGGCGTTCCGGCGCAGAACCTGCGCGAGTTCATCGCCTACGCGAAGGCGAACCCTGGGAAGCTGCGCTTCGGCAGCTCCGAGTCCTCTTCGCGACTCGCCGGCGAGCAGTTCAAGCAGGTCGCCGGCGTCGACCTCGTGCACGTGCCCTACAAGGGCGGCGGACAGATCGTGCAGGACATGCTCGGCGGGCACGTCGAGTCCGGCTTCACCAGCGTCCTGACGTTCCTGCCGCACTACAAGTCGGGAAAGCTGCGCATCCTCGCCGTCGGCGGCAGGACGCGCGCGGGCGCAATGCCGGACGTGCCGACGGCCGCCGAGGCGGGCCTGCCCGGCTACGAGACCTACGTCTGGTACGGCATGTACGCGCCCAAAGGAACGCCGGCGGCGATCACCTCCCGCATCCAGGGCGAGATCGCTCGCCTCGTGCGGCTGCCGGAATTCGCCGAGCGCTTCGCGGCGCTCGGCGCCGACGCGGTCGCGAGCACCCCGGCGGAGTTCGCCGCCTTCACCCGCGCCGAGCACGAGAAGTTCGCGAAGCTCGTCAAGGCCGCCAACATCCAGCCGGAATAGCGCCGCTACGCGGGGCGCGGCATCGAGAACACCCGCTCGACGACGCTGTACTCGTCGTAGCCGCCGCGGGCGATCGGCCGCATCGCCGCCGAGTCGACTCGCCCGTCGCGGACGAACCGCTCGTCGATGTGCACGCCGACCACGCGGCCGAGCACCAGGCGCCGGCCGCTGTCGCGCCCGTCGAGGTCCTTGAGCTTCACCATCTCGGTCACCTTGCACTCGAACGCGGCCGGCGACGCGGCGACGCGCGGCGGCTTTACCAGGCGGGAGGGCGCGGTCTCGAGGCGCGCGTGGCGGAACTCGTTCTCGCCGCGCGGCAGCGAGGCGGCGCTCGCGTTCATCGGGTCGCGCAAGTCCCAGGTCGCCATGCTCCAGGCGAACTCGCCGGTCTCCATGGCGAAGGTCGACGAGTCCTTCTCGCCCTCGCTGGAGAAGCCGACGATCGGCGGATTGGACGAGAAGGCGTTGAAGTAGCTGTAGGGCGCGAGGTTCAGCTCGCCCTTCCCGCTCACGGTGGCGATCCAGCCGATCGGCCGCGGCACGACCAGCGCCTTGAACGGGTCGTGGGGGAAGACGGTTCGGTCTCGCTGCTGCGGCTCGAAGAAGATCATCGCGCTCCCTTTCGAGCCGCAAGGCTACAACATAGAATGCGCGCATGAAGGTCTTCGCCGTCCTGCTCGCGACGCTTCTTTCCAACCTTGCGGCGGCGGCCTGTCCAAAGCCGCAGTTGACCGATCCGGCGCGCGTCCGGTTGACGGGCGACGCGGTGCTGATCGTGACCCACGCCACGTCGGCTCACGACGCTCGGTTCGCCACCAAGCGCGGGGTGGACGAGGCGATCCACTTCGCGAAGAGCCGGCGCATCCCGGTGGTCTTCCTGAAAGACGACAGCGGCGACGAGTACTACTTCATGGAAGATTGCCGTCCCGACTATTGGGTGCTCTCCGCGGCGGGAGAAATTCCCTTCGACTCGCTGCCTTCGCATGTCTATGTGGCCGGCGGCCACCTGGAATTCTGCCTGTCCGCCACGCTGGACGACGTGATCCGCATCTGGTCCAGGCAGCCCCGGCGAAACCTGACGGTGACCTACCTGATGGATGCGATCTACTCGAACGGCAACAGCATCGAGGAGAGCGATCCGTTCCATGCGCGCTTCCGGAGGTTCATGGGTGTCGTGACGTACGGCCGGCCGGGAGGCGAGCACTGGCCCAAGCTGACGCTCCTGGAAACGATGGGCGTGATCAGGAACGAGGAGCACGAGCTCCAATACCTGACCAAGATCCTGCCGCACTACGCGCGAGTGCTGCCGAGCGAGTACCGCGTGGACCTCAAGTTCAACGCCTCGGTGGTCAAGGTGTTGCGCCCGGCGCGAGGCTGGAACCCGCCGACGCTGCGCTTCAATTTCGTCGAGTCGGCGATGAATCTCCAAGGGTTCGCCGAAACAGCGGACTGACCCGGACGCCCGCCATCAACGACTTGCAGCACACGCCGATGATGCAGCAGTGGCGGCGCATCAAGGCGGATCACCCGGACATCCTGGTGTTCTACCGGATGGGCGATTTTTACGAGCTGTTCTACGACGACGCGGAGAAAGGCTCGCGCCTGCTCGACCTGACGCTGACGCAGCGCGGCCAGTCGGCCGGCGAGCCGGTGAAGATGGCCGGCGTACCGGTGCATTCGGTGGAAAGCTATCTCGCCAGGCTGGTGAAGCTCGGCGAATCGGTGGCGATCGCCGAGCAGGTCGGCGACGTCGCGACCGCGAAGGGACCGGTCGACCGGCAGGTGACGCGCATCGTCACGCCCGGGACGCTCACCGACTCCGAGCTGCTGGACGACAAGCAGGACAACATTCTCCTGTCGATCGTGAGAGACCGGACGTCGGTCGGCCTCGCCTGGCTTTCGCTCGCGAGCGGCACGCTGCGCGTGGCGGAAATCGTGCCGCAGGCGCTGGAGAACGAGCTGCGGCGCATCGGCCCGGCCGAGGTGCTCTCCACCGCGCCGCTGGAAGGCTACTTCGTCACCAGGCTCCCCGAATGGCAGTTCGACGTCGAGGCGGGCCTGAAGAAGCTGCTGAAGCAGCTCGGCGCCGCGAGCCTCGCCGGCTACGGCTGCGAGGACCTGACGCTCGCGATCGGCGCGTGCGGCGCGCTGCTCGACTACGCTGCAAAAACACAGGGACAGGCGCTCGCGCACGTCGCGGCGGTCAGCGCCGAGCGAAGCGGCGAATACCTGCGCCTCGATGCCCCAACCCGGCGCAACCTCGAGCTCACCGAGACGCTGCGCGGCGAGAGCTCGCCCACCCTCTTTGCGCTGCTCGACGACTGCGCGAGCGGCATGGGCAGCCGGCTGCTACGGCACTGGCTGCACCACCCCCTGCGCGATCGCGCAGCGCTCGCGGCCCGCCACGAGGCCGTCGCGACCCTCGAAAACGCCGCGCCGCAGGTTTTCTCCCTGCTGCGGAAGTTCTCCGACGTCGAGCGCATCAGCGCGCGCGTCGCCCTGCGCAGCGCGCGGCCGCGCGAGCTCTCCGGCCTGCGCGACAGCCTCGACCTCCTTCCGGCGCTGCAGCAGGCGTTCCCCGGCTCGACGCTGCTCGATTCGCTGCGCAAGGACCTCGACTGTCCCGCGCCTTGCATCGCGCTGCTGCGCAAGGCGCTCCACGCCGAGCCCGCGGCGCGCGTCATCGACGGCGGCGTGATCGCCGACGGCTACGACGCCGGCCTCGACGAGCTGCGCAAGCTGCAGCTGAACGCCGGCGACTTCCTGCTTGCCCTAGAGCAGAAGGAAAAGCAGCGCACCGGGATCCCGAACCTGCGGGTGGCCTACAACTCCGTCCATGGCTACTACATCGAGGTGACCCACTCGCACGTCGAGAAAGTGCCCGTGGACTACCGTCGCCGCCAGACGCTGAAGAACGCCGAGCGCTACATCACGCCCGAGCTGAAAGCGTTCGAGGACAAGGCGCTCTCCGCGCGCGACCGCGCCCTCGCCCTGGAGAAATCGCTGTATGAAGCGCTGCTCTCGGAACTAGGGGGCTACCTCCGGGAGCTGCAGGCGATCTCGCGCGCCCTGGCGCAGCTCGATGTCCTGGCCGCGTTTTCCCTCGTTTCCAGGAAGAACAACTATTGCCGGCCGGCGTTCGTCGACGACAACGTGCTCGAGATCGAGGGCGGCCGCCATCCCGTGGTCGAGGGCCAGGTCGAGCACTTCATCGCCAACGCCTGCCGGCTTGCCCCGACGCGGCGGCTGCTCCTCATCACCGGGCCGAACATGGGCGGCAAGTCGACCTACATGCGGCAGGTGGCGTTGATCGTGCTGATGGCGCACGTCGGCAGCTTCGTGCCGGCGAGCGCGGCGCGCATCGGCCCGGTCGACCAGATCTTCACCCGCATCGGCGCCGCCGACGATCTCGCCGGCGGCCGCTCGACCTTCATGGTGGAAATGACCGAGAGCGCGGCGATCCTGCACAACGCCACCGACCGCAGCCTCGTCCTCATGGACGAGGTCGGGCGCGGCACCTCCACCTTCGACGGACTGGCGCTCGCCTGGGCGATTGCCGAGTCCCTGATCCAGAAAAACAGGTCCCTGACCCTGTTCGCGACCCACTATTTCGAGCTGACGCGGCTAGCGCTCGAGCACAAGGAGGTCGCCAACGTGCACCTCGACGCGGTCGAGCACAAGGACAGCGTCGTGTTCCTGCACGCGGTCGAGGAAGGCCCGGCGAGCCAGAGCTACGGCCTGCAGGTCGCGGCGCTCGCCGGCGTGCCCAAGCCCGTCACCCGCCGGGCGAAGAAATACCTGCAGATGCTCGAGGACGCCAGCGTCACGCGCGGCAGCCAGACGGATCTCTTCGTCAGCTCGAAAGAAAAGGAACCCGAGCCCGCGGATGATCTGCTGCGCGAGGCGCTGGCGAAGATCAACCCCGACACGCTCACGCCGCGCGAGGCGCTCGAGCTCCTCTACCGACTGAAGAAGCTCTAGTTCGGCTGCGCTTTCGGCGAGGCTACTGGACCGCCTTCGGCTTGAGCCCGAGGCGCTTCGCCGAGTCGTTCAGCTGCTTCACCTGCTCGTCGATCGACTGCGCGAACTCGGCGGCGTTCCCCGGCACGTTCAGCTGCGCCGTCGCAGCGAGCCGCTCCGCGACTTGCGGATCCTTCGACACGGTCTTGATGTCCGCGCCGATGCGGTCCCTGGCGGCATCCGGCAGGTTGCTCGAGCGCGCGGCGATGATGCCGACCAGCCCTTCGAAATCGAGGCCGTGGAAGCCGAGCTCGCCGACGGTCGGCAGGTCGAGCCCCGGCACGCGGTTGCGCGCCTGCACGGCGAGCAATTTCACCTTGCCGCCCTGCTGCGCCTGGGCGCGCACGATCGCATACGCCGAGCTGTAGAGCTGGATGCGCTCGCTGACGAGGTCGTTCACGGCCTCCGCCGGCTGCTTGTACTTGATGTGCGCGGCTTCGATCCCCTGCGACTGGAGAAAGCCCTCGAGGATGATGTCGGTCATCGTCACCGCGGTCGTCCAGTTGAGCCAGCCCTTCTTCTTCTTCGCGGTGTCGAGCAGGTCCTTGAGCGAGTTGACGTTGAGGCTCGCCGGCACGCCCAGCGTGACCACGGTGCCGGAGACGCGCGCCACCGGCACGAGCTCCTTCGGGTCGTAGGGAAACTTGTCGAGGCTGTACGGGTGGCCGACGAAATTCGCCGTCGGGCCCCAGAGCAGGACGTGGTCGTCCTTCGCCTGGATCACGGCGTTGATCGCGATCACGCCGTCGCCGCCGGGACGGTTCTCGATCACGACCGGCTGGCCCCACATCTTCTGCAGGCGGTCGGCGTAGAGCCGCGCGCCGATGTCGGCGCCGGAGCCCGGCCCGAGCGAAAGGATCATCCTGACCGGCTTGCTCGGCCACTGCTGGGCGAATGAAGCGAACGGCAATGCCGCCAGCGCGGCGGCAATCAACAGCTTTTTCATTGATCAATCCTCCTGAAGACGAAAGCTATACTCGACAGCACGATGAACGCAATACGCAAAGTCGGAATGGTCGGCCTCGGCAGGATGGGATTGCCGATGGCGAAGCACCTGCTGGCGAAGGGGTTCAAGGTCGTGGGCTGCGATCCGGCCGCCCGTGGCGCGGGCATCGAAATGCTCTCTTCGCCGCGCGCGGTGGCGGAAGCGTCAGATCTCGTCATCGTCGTCGTCGGCTTCGATCACGAGGTTGAAGCGGTGGTGAGCGGCATCCTCGAGGCACCGCGCAAGGAGCTGGTGGTCGCACTCGCCTCCACCGTCTCGCCGCAGTACGCGAAACGGCTGGCGCAGCGCCTCGCCGATGCGGGAATCACCCTGCTCGACATCCCGCTCGCCCGCGGCGAGGCCGCCGCCGTCGCCGGCAAGCTGCTCATCTATGGCGCCGGCGACGAGAAGGCCTTCGAGGCCTGCCGCCCCGCGTTCAGCGCCTTCGCCTCGGACATCTTCCACCTCGGCGCCGCCGGCGCCGGCCAGGTCGGGAAGATGGTGAACAACCTCATCCTCTGGGCCTGCATCTCGGTGAACGACGAAGGCCTGCGCCTCGGCGAGGCGCTAGGGGTCGACCCGGCGAAGCTGAAAGAAGCGCTGAGCCACGGCAGCGCGCAGAACTGGGCGATGGACTCGATGGCCGAGCGCTCCGGCATGCCGTGGGCGGAAAAGGACATGAGCATCGTCCTGCACGAGGCCGACCTCGCGCGCCTCAGCCTGCCCCTCGCCGGAACCGTGAAGGAGGTCATCAAGGGCCTGAAGATCCGCCTCGGCCTCGGGCTGCCGCCCGGCTCCGAATGATCGACATCGGCGCGAATCTCACCCACGCCTCGTTCAAAGAGGACCTTGGCGAGGTGGTTTCGCGCGCCCGCAACGCCGGCGTGACGTCGATGGTGGTCACCGGCACCACGGTCGAGGAAAGCCGCGAGGCGGCCGCAATCGCGGAGCGGTTCGACCTCCACAGCACCGCGGGGATTCACCCCCACCACGCCAAGGACTTCAACGGCACTGCGGAGCTAAGGCAAATCGCCGCGCATCCCCGCGTCGTCGCGATCGGCGAGTGCGGCCTGGATTTCAACCGCAACTACTCGCCGCATCCGGCGCAGGAAGACTGTTTCACTGCGCAACTGCAACTCGGTATCGACCTCGGCAAGCCCTTGTTCCTGCACTCTCGGGACGCTCATCCGCGTTTTGCCGAAATAGTGAAATCGATGAAAGTGCAAAAAGCCGTGGCGCACTGCTTTACCGGCGAGCGCGAGGAGCTGCGCGCCTATCTCGACCTGGGCCTCTACATCGGCATCACCGGCTGGATCTGCGACGAGCGGCGCGGCAGGCACCTGCTCGAGCTGGTGCGCGAGATCCCGCGCGACCGGCTGCTGCTCGAGACCGATTCGCCCTATCTCACGCCGCGCGACCTGAAGCCGCAGCCCAAGGCGCGGCGCAACGAGCCCGCTTTCCTGCCGCACATCCTCAAGACCGTGGCGCGCGCGCTCGGCCGCGACGCGCGGGACGTCGCTGCTGAAACAACCAGGAATGCCGGGGCGCTTTTCGGTCTAAAGTAGGAACCATGATTCACAAACTCGCGATTGTCTTCTTCGCCCTCTGTTCTCTTGGCGCGCACGCGCAGGGCACCTATCCCGGCAAGTTCGTCCGGCTCGTCATCCCGTTCCCGGCCGCCACCTCGCCCGACATCGTGATGCGGCTGGTCGGCCCGCAGCTCTCGGCGATGTGGGGACAGCAGGTGGTGATCGAGAACCGCGTCGGCGCCGCCGGCAACATCGGCACCGGCAACGTCGCCGCGGCCCCGGCCGACGGCTACACGCTGCTCTACACCGTCAATTCGACGATCTGCGCCAACCCGCACCTCTACTCGAAGATGACGTTCGACCCGCTCAGGGACCTCGCGCCGATCTCGCTCGTCGCCAACCTCGGCTACGTGCTGGTCGGCAGCAACAAGCTGCCGGCGAAGGACCTGAAGGAGCTGATCGCGCTGGCGAAGAGCGAGCCGGGCAAGCTTTCGTACAGCTCCTCCGGCGTCGGCGTCGGCACGCATATCGTCATGGAGCTGCTGCTCGGCGCCACGGGCACGAAAATGCTGCACGTGCCGATGAACACTCCGGCGACCGCCTCGGTGTTCTCCGGCGAGACCGACCTGACCATGAGCCCGTACACCACCGGCATCCCGGCGGCGAAGAGCGGCAAGGCGCGCGCGTTCGGCGTCACGCTCGCCAGCCGCGCGCCGGCGCTGCCCGACGTCCCGGCGATCGGCGAAACGGTGCCCGGCTATGTCGGCGATGCGTGGCACGGCCTCTTCGCCCCGACCGGCACGCCGCAGGCGATCCTCGACAAGGTCGCCGCGGACACCGCCAAGGTGCTGGCGATGCCCGACGTGCGCGACAAGCTCGCCGCCATCGGCCTCGAGCCGGTCGGCAACTCGCCTGCGGATTTCGCCACCATCGTCCGCCGCGACCACTCTAAATGGGGCAAGGTCATCCGCGACGCCAACATCAAGCTGGATTGACCATGAAAAACTGGAAATACACCAAGGGACTGCACGACCTCGGCAACGGCCACTACGCGTGGCTGATGCCCGACGGCAGCTGGGGTTGGTCGAATGCCGGCCTGGTCGAGGACGGCGGCGAGACGCTGCTCGTCGACACGCTGTTCGACGTCAAGCTGACCGGCGAGATGCTCGACGCCATGAGGAAGGCCGTGCCTGCAGCGAAGAACATCGGCGCGCTCGTCAACACCCATGCCAACGGCGACCACTTCTTCGGCAACCAGCTGCTCGAGGGGCACCGCATCATCTCCTCCAAGGCCGCGTGCGAGGACATGACCATCCGCCCGCCGGCGCAGTACGCCACCTGGCAGAAGCAGTGGCAGACGATGGGCGTCGCCGGCAAGTTCTGGTACGAGGTGATGGGCCGGCATTTCGACTTCCAGGGCATCCGCCTGGTGCAGCCGAACGAGACGTTCTCCGGCGAAATGCGGATGAAGGTCGGCGGCAAGGAAGTACGCCTGATCGAGGTCGGCCCGGCGCACACGCGCGGCGATGTCATCGTCTACGTGCCGCAGGACAAGGTGGTCTACACCGGCGACATGCTGTTCAACCAGGCGCACCCCGCGGTATGGGCCGGCCCGATCGGCAACTGGATCAAGGCCTGCGAGCTGATGATGTCCTGGGACCTCGACGTGGTCGTCCCCGGTCATGGAGCGTTGACGGATAGGGATGGCGTGAAAGAGTTCCGCGACTACCTCGTGTATGTGCGCGACGAATCGCGCAAGTGCTACGACAAGGGCATGGACTACATCCAGGCCGCCGACGCGATCTCGCTCAAGCCCTGGGCGCACTTCGCCGAGGACGAGCGCATGTACATCAACACCTACGCCTGCTACCGCGAGTTCGGCGCAAGGGAATCGGAGAAGAAGCCCGACATCCTGAAGATGCTCGAGCTCATGGGGCAGAAACACTTCCGCAAGCATGAAGCTGGCAACGTTCGTCACGCCTGAGGGCGCGCAGCGCGTCGGCATCGTCGAGGGCGGGAAGATCGGCGAAGTCACGGCCTATCCCGACATGCTGTCGCTCATCGAGGCATGGCCGGCAAAAGTGTCGGCCAGCAAGTTCCATGACTTGCAGAACGTGAAGCTGCTCGCGCCCATTCCCCGGCCGCCGCGCATCCGCGACTTCCTCTGCTTCGAGCTGCACGTGCGCCAGTCGCGCGCGAATCGCTATCTCTTCGGCATCGGCACCGAGCGCGTCGATCCCGCCAAGGTCGAGATCGCCAAGGTCTGGTACGAGCGGCCGATCTACTACAAGGGCAACACTTTCAGCGTGGTCGGCCACGACGCCGAGGTGCACTGGCCCTCCTACTCGCGCATCATCGACTACGAGCTCGAGATCGGCGCGGTCATCGGCCGCGGCGGCAAGAACGTGGCAAAGAAGAACGCTTTGTCGCACGTCTTCGGCTATACGGTGTTCAACGACTTCTCGGCGCGCGACGAGCAGTTCGTCGAGATGCAGGGCACGCTCGGCCCGGCCAAGGGCAAGGACTTCGACACCGGCAACGCGTTCGGCCCCTGGATCACCACTGCCGACGAGATCGGCGACCCGCAGAGCCTGCGCATGCAGGCGCGCGTGAACGGCGAGACCTGGTCCGACGGCAACAGCCGCGACATGAAGCATTCCTTCGCCGATGTCGTCGCCTACTCCTCGCTCGAGGAGACGCTCTATCCCGGGGAGATCCTCGGCTCGGGCACGGTCGGCGGCGGCTGCGGCAACGAGCAGGGCCGCTTCATGAAGCACGGCGACATGATCGAGCTCGAAGTGGGCGGCAT
>DATNCP010000054.1:0-6378 GCA_035607175.1 Burkholderiales bacterium | reverse complement strand
TTCCTCTCGCACCCTCGCGATCGCCGCCGGATCGAGGGCGCCGAGATCTTCGGCGCTGCGCGGCTCGGTTGCGCGGCGCGTGTACACGGCGCGGGTGCGGCGCTCCTCGAGCGGCGCATCGTCGAGGAAGGTATAGACGGCGGAGTTGAGCAGCTCGTGGCTCAGCACCGAGGGTTCGGGGGTGTCGCGCGCAGCGAGGCCGATTTCGCCCGAATGAATCTTCTGCAAGACGAGCTTCAACCCCTCCGCGTCGACCGCCTCTTCGAGCGCATCGCGCATCGCCTGCCGGACGAGGGGATGGTCGGGCACCTCGCGCTCGCCCTGCAGGTTGTCCTGGCACGCGACCGCGTCGGGGAATACCGCCTGCAGCAGATCCTCGGCGTACATGCGCTGCAGCTGATTCGGGATTCGCGCGCCGGCGCGATTGCGCGGCACCGCCAGCGACAGCGTAGTGCTCCAGCGCCACCGGGTCTCGAAGATCGGCGACTGCAGGATCGCTTGCACCAGCGTCTCGCGCACCGTGTTGGGATGGAGGTAGCGGTAGACCTCCTCGAGCGGGAACGAATGCAGCGTGCCGAGCGAGAGGATGATGCCCTCCTCGGTCGCCGCCGCCTGCAGCTCGAAGTTGAAGCCCTGGCAGAACTTCTTGCGCAGCGCGAGGCCCCAGGCGCGATTGATCCGGCTGCCGAACGGCGCGTGCAGGACGAGCTGCATGCCGCCCGACTCGTCGAAGAAACGCTCGAGGCAGATGTTGTCCATCGTCGGCACGACGCCGAGCGCGCGCTTGCCCTGGTCGAGGTAGTCGACGATCTGCTCGGCTGCCGGCCGTGATAGCTCGTAATCGCCGACCAGCGTTTCAAGATTCGCGCCGGCGCGAAGGCGCGAAACCGCCGCGCTCATCTCCGCGCTGCGCGCCGGCGCCTCGCCGAGCCAGAACGGCATCGACGGCGGCTGGCCCTGCGCGTCGGCGACGCGCACCACGCCGTTGCCGATGCGCAGGATCCGCCACGAGGTGTTGCCGAGCTGGAAGACATCGCCCGGCAGCGATTCGATGGCGAAGTCCTCGTTGAGCGTGCCGATGGTATGGCCTTCGGGCTCGAGCACCACCCGGTAGTCGAACACCTCGGGGATTGCGCCGCCGTTGGTGATGGCGCTGATGCGCGAGCCTTTCCGGCTGCGAATCTTCCCGTTCAGCGTGTCCCGATGGATCAGCGCACCGCGCCGCCCGCGCCGCGTGGCGTAGCCCCGGGCGAGCATGTCGACCACCTCATCGAACTCGCTCTTTTCGAGATTGCGATAGGGGTAGGCCTTGCGCACCAACGCAAGCAATTCGTTTTCACCCCACTCTCCTTGCGCCGCGGTTTCCGCCACGATCTGCTGCGCCAGGACATCCAGGGGCTTGTCGGGCACCACGACCTGGTCGAGCTCGCCATCGCGCACCGCCCGCACCATGGCCGTGCACTCGATCAGGTCGTCGCGCGTCAGCGGGAAGATCCTGCCCTTGGGCGTGCCGTGGATGCTGTGGCCGGACCGCCCCACCCGCTGTAACAGAGTCGCAATGCGGTGCGGCGAGGATATCTGGCAAACAAGGTCGACATGACCGATATCGATGCCGAGCTCGAGCGACGCCGTCGCCACCAGCACCCTCAGCTTCCCGCTCCGCAGCCTTTCTTCCGCATCCAGCCGCACTTCCTTCGCGAGGCTGCCGTGGTGCGCGGCGACGACGTCGTTGCCGAGCCGCTCGGACAGCTGGTGCGCCATCCGCTCCGCGAGCCTGCGCGTGTTGACGGTGATGAGCGTGGTGCGGTGCGCTTCGATCAGCGCGACAAGACGGTCGTAGATCTCCTTCCACACCTCGCCCGACATGACCGCTTCGAGCGGCGAGCCGGGAATCTCGACGCCCAGGTCGATCTTCCTTTTATGGCCCTTGTCGACCACGGTACAGGACTCCCGAGTCAGGAATCTGGCCACTTCCTCGATGGGCTTCTGGGTCGCGGACAGGCCGATGCGCTGCAGCTTCCGCCCGCAGGCGTGATCGAGCCGCTCGAGGGTCAGCGCGAGGTGGGCGCCGCGCCGCGATTGCAGGACCGCGTGGATCTCGTCGACGATCACCACCCGCGCGGTCTTCAGCATCGCCCGCGAGCGCTCGGCGGTCAGCAGCAGGTAAAGCGATTCGGGCGTGGTCACGAGGATGTGCGGCGGGGTGCGCAGCATCGCCGCGCGCTCGTTCTGAGGCGTGTCGCCGCTGCGCACCGCGGCCGTGATCTTGACCGGGTGAAGCTCGAAAATCTCCCGCCGCGGCACGGCGAGGTTCTTGTGGATGTCGGCCGACAGCGCCTTCAGGGGCGAGACGTAGATGACGCGCACTTCGTCGGGCAGGCCGCCCTGTTCGACGCTTTCCTTGAATAGCTCATCCAGGGAAGTCAGGAACGCGGCCAGCGTCTTGCCCGAGCCGGTCGGCGCCGCGATCAGGGTATGCTCGCCGCGACGGATCGCGCTCCAGCCTTCGAGCTGCGCCGGGGTGGGATCGCCGAAGCGGCCTTCCCACCATTGGCGGACAACCGGGTGAAAATCCTGAGGGAACAAGGTAGACATTTTGACACCAGCCGAGCGTAAATTGCTCAAAGCGCGGGCCCACAATCTGGAGCCCGTGGTGATCGTCGGCGGAAAAGGCCTTACGGATGAAGTGGTGAAGGAAGTCGACCGCGCGCTCACCGCGCACGAGCTCATCAAGGTGCGCGCCCCCAGCCTCGATCGGGACGGGCGCGACCAGGCATTGAAGACCCTATGCGAAAAAACCGGAGCCGCGGCGGTCCAGCAGATCGGAAAGGTCCTCGTCCTCTACCGGAAAAACCCGTGAGAGGCCTCCTCAAGGCCGACGAGCTCGCCAAGCTCGTCGGTACGGGCGAGATCGAGACCGTGGTGGTCGCGTTCACCGACCACTACGGCCGGCTGCTCGGCAAGCGCTACGACGCGGAAATGTTCGTCGAGGACGTGGCGTCGCACGGCGCGCACGCCTGCGACTATCTCCTCACCGTCGACATGGAAATGGATCCCGTCCCCGGCTACAAATTTGCCAACTGGGAATCGGGCTACGGCGATTTCCATCTCGTGCCCGACATGAGCACGCTGCGGCGCGCGAGCTGGCTGGAGAAGTCGGCGATCGTCCTCTGCGATGTGAAGGACGAAAAAAGCCACGACTGGGTAAGCGTGGCGCCTCGCTCGATCCTCCGCCGCCAGATCGGCCTTTCCAGCTACCAGTGCTTCGCAGCGACCGAGCTCGAGCACTACCTCTTCAGGACGAGCTATCGGGACGCCGCGCAAAAGGGCTATCGCGATCTCGAACCCGCCGGCTGGTACCTCGAGGACTATCACATCCTGCAAGGCACGCGCACCGAGAGCTTCCACGCCGCGGCGCGCCGGCATCTCAAGCTCTCGGGCGTCCCGGTCGAGACTTCCAAGGGCGAATGGGGCAACGGCCAGCACGAATTGAACGTGCGCTACGCCGAAGCCCTCGACATGGCCGACCGTCACGTGCTCTTCAAGCAGTGCCTGAAGGAGCTCGCCGACGCAGCCGGCATAAGCGTCACGTTCATGGCCAAGCCCGACGCCGGCGGCGCCGGGTCGAGCTGCCATATCCACTGCAGCCTGTGGCAGGACGGCAGGAACGTGTTCGAGAAGGGCGGCGACCTCTTCCGCTGGTTCCTCGGCGGCTGGATGGCGCACGTGCCCGAGCTGATGGTGTTCTACGCGCCGACGATCAATTCCTACAAGCGCTATGTCGACGCGTCATGGGCGCCGACCCGGCTCGCCTGGAGCTACGACAACCGCACCGCCGGGTTCCGCGTCGTGGGCGACGGCCAGTCGCTGCGCATCGAATGCCGCATCGCCGGGGCCGATGCCAATCCCTACCTGGCGCTCGCCGCCTCGCTTGCCTCCGGGCTGGACGGGATCGCGAACAAGACCGAGGCGCCCGCCGCGTTCGAAGGCGATGTCTATGCGGCGCGTAACTTGCAGCACGTGCCGCGCACCCTCGCCCAGGCAACCGAGCTGTTCGCCGCCAGCGATTTCGCCAGGCGCGCCTTCGGCGCCGACGTGGTCGAGCATTATTCGCACTTCTTCAGGACCGAGGTCGCCGCCTATGACAAAGCGGTCACCGACTGGGAACGCAGGCGATACTTCGAGCGGATCTAGGAGAGAAATGCCACGACTCGACGGCAAGGTGGCCTTGATCACGGGCGGCGGCAGCGGCATCGGCCGCCAGTCGGCGCTGCTGTTTGCGAAAGAAGGCGCGAAGGTCGCGGTGGTCGATCTCGACGAGAAATCCGGCCGCGAGACGGCCTCGATGATCAAGGACGCGATCTTCGTCCGCGCCGATGTCTCCAAGGCGCGCGACTGCCAGCAGATGGTCGAAGCGGCGGAGAAGGCATTCGGCAAGCTGAACGTGCTGTTCAACAACGCCGGCATCATGCTGGCCAAGGACGACGACGCCATCTCCACCGAGGAGGAAGTGTGGGACGTCACGCTCGACGTCAACGCTAAGGGCGTGTTCCTCGGCTGCAAGTACGGCATCCCGGCGCTGCGCCGCGCCGGCGGCGGCTCGATCATCAACACCGCGTCGTTCGTCGCGCGCCTCGGCGCCGCCACGCCGCAAATCGCCTACACCGCGAGCAAGGGCGCCGTCCTTTCGATGACGCGCGAGCTGGCCATCATCCACGCGCGGGAGAAAATCCGCGTCAACGCCCTCTGCCCCGGGCCGCTGAAGACCGAGCTGCTGATGAAGTTCCTCAACACCGAGGCGAAGCTGAACCGGCGCCTGGTGCACCTGCCGATGGGGCGCTTCGGCGAGGCGGAAGAGATCGCGCGCGCCGCGCTGTTTCTCGCCTCCGACGAGTCTTCCTACATCACCGGCAGCGAGTTCATGGTCGACGGCGGCCTGACCGCCGCCTACGTCACGCCGGAATGACGCAGCGCACCGTCAGCCCGGTCGACGGTTCGATCTACGTCGAACGCGCGCTCGCGACCGATTCCGCCCTGGAGAACGCGCTCGCGCGCGCGGTCGACTCGCAGAAATCCTGGAAGCGCACGCCGGTCGCCGAGCGCGTGGAGATCTGCCGCCGCATGGTCGCGTGGTGCGTGGCGCGCGCCGACGAGCTCGGCAGCGAACTCGCGTGGCAGATGGGACGTCCGATCGCCTACGCGCCGAACGAGCTGCGTCGCGGCTTCCAGGAGCGCGCGATGCACATGTGCGGCATCGCCGAAGAAGCGCTCGCGGAAATTTCGGTGACCGCGGGGACCCGGTTCATCCGGCGCGAGCCGCTGGGCGTGGTGCTGGTGCTCGCGCCTTGGAACTACCCGTGGCTCACTTCGGTGAACGCCGTAGTGCCCGCCCTGCTCGCCGGCAACAGCGTGATCCTGAAGATGGCGCAGCAGACGCCGCTCGTGGCCGAGCGATACGCCGAGGCCTTCACCGCGGCTGGCCTGCCGGCCGGCGTATTCCAGTTCATGCACGTCGGCCATGACCAGGCGGCGCGCATGATTGCCGATCCGCGCGTCGCCTTCGTAGCCTTCACCGGCTCGGTCGAGGGCGGCCACGCCGTGCAACGCGCTGCGGCCGATCGCTTCATCGCCACCGGCCTCGAGCTCGGGGGCAAGGATCCCGCCTACGTGCGCGCCGACGCCGACCTGCCCAATGCCGTCGAAAACCTGGTCGACGGCTCTTACTTCAATTCCGGTCAATCGTGCTGCGGCGTCGAGCGGATTTACGTGGACCGCAAGCTCTATGAACCTTTCCTTGAGGGATTTCTAAAACTGACGCGTGAGTATCGTCTGGGTAATCCCCTTGATCCGAAGACCACGCTGGGGCCGATGGTGCGCACGGCGGCCGCCGACCAGGTGCGCGCGCAGGTTCGCGCCGCCGTCGCCAAGGGCGCGAAAGCCCTGCTCGACCTCCCCGACCGCGAGGGCACGCCTTATCTGCCGCCGCAGGTGCTGGTCGACGTCGACCACGGCATGGAAGTGATGACCGAGGAAACCTTCGGCCCGGTGGTCGGCATCATGCCGGTCGAGGGCGACGCCGAAGCGATCCGCCTGATGAATGACAGCCGCTACGGCCTCACCGCTTCGATCTGGACGCGCGACGTCGAGGCGGCGCGGCGCCTCGGCGACGAGATCGAGACCGGTACCTGCTTCATGAACCGTTGCGACTACCTCGATCCGGCGCTCGCCTGGACCGGTGTCAAGGATTCCGGGCGCGGCTGCACCCTGTCGCGCCTCGGGCTGGAGGCCTTCACCCGGCCGAAGTCGTTCCACTTCCGGAAATGAAGATCGGCCTTCTCGAGTGCGACGACGTCGTCGGCCGGTTCCCGGAAGTGCGGG
>DATNCP010000039.1:0-42771 GCA_035607175.1 Burkholderiales bacterium | reverse complement strand
GCTTCGCCTTCCTGCGGATGGTGGACGAGGAATTCTTCAAGCGGCGCGTGCTGGTGTGGGGCGCCGGGGCGCGCGCCCGCGCGATCGGAAAGCGGCTTCGGCGGCGGACCGACCAGCGCGGCTTTCGCATAATGGGCTACGTGCGCGCGCCGGGAGACGGCGGCGACGTTCCCAGGGGGCCGATGTTCCGCGCCAACACCGGCCTGGTGCGGCTCGCGCTGCGCAACCGCATCGAAGAAATCGTCATCGCCATGGACGACCGGCGCAACGGCTTCCCCACCGCAGAGCTCCTGGAGTGCCGCCTGCGCGGCATCAAGGTCACCGACATCCTGACCTTCCTCGAGCGCGAAAGCGGCCGCGTCAGCGTCGAGCTGATGCATCCGAGCTGGCTCATCTTCTCGAGCGGCTTTCGCTGCGACTTCCTGCGCCTCGCCACCAAGCGGGCTTTCGACGTGATCGTCAGCCTCGCCATCCTCGTCGTGGCCGCGCCGGTGGCGCTCGCCGCCGCCGCCGCGATCTGGCTGGAGGACCGCGGGCCGATCCTGTACCGGCAGCTGCGCACCGGCCAGAACGGCCGCACCTTCCGCATGATCAAGTTCCGCAGCATGCGCGTGAACGCCGAGAGCGACGGCCGCGCGGTCTGGGCGAAGCTAGACGACCCGCGCGTGACGCGGGTGGGAGCCTGGATCCGCAGGCTCCGGATCGACGAGCTGCCCCAGGCGGTCAACGTCCTGCTCGGCCACATGAGCTTCGTCGGGCCGCGGCCGGAGCGCCCGGAATTCGTCGCCCAGCTCGCGCACAGGGTGCCGTTCTACGAGGAGCGCCATTTCGTCAAGCCGGGCGTCACCGGCTGGGCCCAGGTGCGCTACAGCTACGGCGCCTCGGAGAAAGATGCACAGGAGAAGCTCGAATACGACCTCTACTATGTCAAGCACCACAGCCTGATCCTCGACTTGATGGTGCTTCTGCAGACGGTCGAGATTGTTCTCTTCCGGATCGGCTCGCGCTGACCTCCCGATGAGCGACCCCGCCGTATTCGGATATGGCTTCGCCGCGGCTGCGTTCCTCGCCTTTGCGGTCCACCTCGGCCTGGGCTGGCGCGGCGGCGCGAGAGCGTCGATCCTCCTCGGCGTGGTCGTCGCGAGCGCAGCCTCGGCGGCAGCCAATCTCGCCTTCTCGCTCAGCGGGCTCGCCGTCCTGTGGAGCGTGCAGGCCGTGCTCGACGCGCTGCGCGCGGGCGGCTGGCTGCTCTTCCTTTGCGTGCTGCTGCAGGGCACGCGCGCCGGCCTCAAGGCGGCTGCGCTGCCCATCGCGCTGGCAGCCGCGGCCTGGTTCTCTTACCCGGAAGGCTTTCAGCCCTCGTCGCGGCTCGCGTTCGGCGCGCTGCTCGCGGTGCCGGTGGCGGGCCTCGTCCTGACCGAGCAGGTCTTCCGGCGCGCGCTGCACCAGGCGCGCTGGGCGGTGAAGCCGCTGTGCCTGGGATTGGGCGCCGGGTTCATGTTCGACGTCTATCTCTTCGCCGATGCGCTCCTCTTCGGCCGGATCGACGCGGGCGTCTGGGCGGCGCGCGGCCTGGTCCACGCGCTCGTGATTCCGTTCATCGCCATCGCTACGGCGCGGAACAGGCAATGGTCCATAGACATCGCGCTGTCGCGCTACGTGGTATTCCATTCCACCGCGTTTCTGGGCTGCGGCCTCTACCTGCTGGCGGTCGCCGCGGCCGGCTACTACGTACGCTACTTCGGCGGGAGCTGGGGCAAGACGCTCCAGGTGGGGTTCATCTTCGCCGCGCTGCTGGTGCTCGCGGGGCTCTTTTCGTCCGGCACGCTGCGCTCCAGGCTGCGCGTGTTCATCAACAAGAATTTCTTCTCCTACCGCTACGACTATCGCCATGAGTGGCTGCGCTTCACCCGGCTGCTGTCGAGCCGCGATCCAGGCGTGAGCTCCGCGCAGCGCTCGATCCAGGCGCTCGCCAACCTGGTCGAGAGTCCCGGCGGCGCGATCTGGCTGCAGTCGGAGGGCAACGGGTATGCGCAGGCGGCGCGCTGGAACATGCCCGCGCTCGACGCGCGCGAGCCCGGGCACGGCACCTTCGCCGCGTTCCTGGCGAAGACCGGCTGGGTCATCGACCTGCAGGCGCCGCAACCGCCCGGCGCACCCGAGCTGCCGTCGTGGCTGCGCGAGCTTCCCGCGGCCGGGCTGGTCGTTCCGGTGATCGCAGAAGACGAGCTGACGGGATTCGCCGTGCTTGCGGCGCCACGCGCCAGGATCGAGCTGAACTGGGAGGTGCGCGACCTGCTCAAGACCGCGGCGCGGCAGGTCGGCAGCTTCCTCGCCCAGGTGCAGGCCGCGGAGGCGCTGCTCGAGGCGCGCAAGTTCGACTCGTTCAACAAGATGACCGCGTTCGTGGTGCACGACCTCAAGAACCTGGTGGCGCAGCTCTCGCTGATGCTGAAGAACGCCGAGCGGCATCGCCACAACCCCCGCTTCCAGGAAGACATGTTCGCCACCGTCAGGCACGTCGAGGAGCGCATGAACAAGCTGCTCGCGCAGCTCTCGACCGGCAGCCGCGGCGAGGAGAACCTGCGCCCGATTCCCCTCGCCAAGGTGGTCGAGCGCGTGGTCGCAGCGAAGAAGTCAGCGTGCGCGGCCATCGCCGTGCACACCACCGATGCGGCGCTCGCCACCATCGGCTATGAGCAACGCTTCGAGCGCGTTCTCGGGCATCTGGTGCAGAACGCGATCGATGCGACCCGGCATGCGGGCGAGGTGCGCATCAGCGTCGGCGCCGAAGGCGAGAACGCGGTCATCGAGGTCGCCGATTCCGGGTGCGGCATGAGCGAGGCGTTCGTGCGCGAGCACCTGTTCCGGCCCTTCCAGACCACCAAGGGAGATGGCATGGGCATCGGCGTCTTCGAGGTCGCGCAGTACACGAAGGACATGGGGGGCCGGATCGAGGTCGACAGCCGGCCCGGCGCCGGCACGCGATTCAGGCTGATGCTGCCGCTGGAGCAGGACGGAGCGATGGCGGCATGAGCGAGAAGACACCTTTGCTGATCGTCGAGGACGATCCCGCGCTTCTCACCCAGATGACCTGGGCCTTCGAGCAGTACGCGCCGGTGTCCTGCGGCGACCGAGGAGACGCCTTGGTTCAGCTCCGGCGCCATCGGCCCGCCGTCGTCACCATGGACCTCGGGCTGCCGCCTCGTCCCGACGAGCCGACCGAGGGCCTGCAGCTCCTGCAGGAGATCCTGGCGATGGCCCCGGACACCAAGGTCATCGTGCTCACCGGGCAGAACGACCATGCCAACGCCCTGAAGGCGATCAGCCTCGGCGCCTACGACTTCTATTCCAAGCCGTTCCAGCCGGAGCTGCTCTCGCTGATGATCGAGCGCGCCTTGCGCCTGCACGAGCTGCAGGCCGAGAACCGGCGGCTGAGCGCGACGCGCACTCCCGGAGTGCTGGGAGGGATCCTGACCCGCGATCCGCAGATGCTCAAGGTGTGCAGCACGATCGAGAAAGTCGCCGGAACCAACGCGACGGTGATGCTGCTCGGTGAATCGGGCACCGGCAAGGAGCTGCTCGCGCGCGGCCTGCACGGCCTTTCGCCGCGCCGGGACGGAAAGTTCGTCGCCATCAACTGCGCGGCGATTCCCGAGACTCTGCTGGAGAGCGAGCTGTTCGGCCACGAGAAAGGCGCCTTCACCGGCGCCTCGAGGCAGACGCCCGGCAAGATCGAGCTCGCGCACCGGGGCACCCTCTTTCTCGACGAGATCGGCGACCTCCCCGCGGCGCTCCAGGCGAAGATCCTGCGCTTCCTCCAGGACCGCATCATCGAACGCCTGGGGGGCCGGCAGGAAATCCCGGTCGACGTGCGTGTGGTGTGCGCGACCCACCAGGACCTGCGCGCCATGATTTCGCAGGGCCGCTTCCGCGAAGACCTCTACTACCGCCTCGCCGAGATCGTGGTCGACATCCCGCCGCTTCGCAGCCGCACGGGCGATGCCGCCCTCCTCGCGCACGCGTTCGTGCACCAGTACGCCGAGGAGCACAAGCGCGCCAACCTGACCCTGCTCCCCGACGCGGCCGCCGCGATCGAGGCGCATGCCTGGCCGGGCAACGTGCGCGAGCTCCAGAACTGCGTGAAGCGCGCCGTCATCATGGCCGACGGCGAGCACCTGCGCGCGGCCGACTTCGGCCTTGCCGCGCGGCCGGAGGAAGCGCCGCGCACCTTGAGGAACGTGCGGGACGAGGCCGAGCGCGACGCCGTCCTGCGCGTCCTGTCGCGGGTGAACGGAAACCTGAGCCGCGCGGCCGAGTTGCTGGGCATCAGCCGGCCGACGCTCTACGACCTGCTCAACCGCTTCGGCCTCAAGGAGGCAAGCCGATGAACCCCGTTCGCACCGCGCTGGCGCTGGCGCTCGCGGCATCGATCTGCGCCTGCCGCAGCGACGACCCCGCCGCCCTCATGGCCTCGGCAAAGCAATACATGCAGCGCCGCGACTTCAGCGCCTCGATCATCCAGTTGAAGAACGTGCTGCAGAAAAACCCGGACCACGGCGAGGCGCGCTACCTGCTGGGCGTCGCGCTGCTCGAGCAGGACCATCCGGCCGCGGCGCAGATCGCGCTCGAGAAGGCCGCGGCGCTGGGGTTCTCCTCCGACGAGCTGCAGATTGCGCTCGCGCGCGCTGCGCTCGCCCGAGGCAAGGCCGACGAGCTGCTCGAGCGGTTCGGCTCGACGACGCTGTCGGCGCCGAAAGCCAAGGCCGAGCTCGCCGCCCTGGTCGGAACGGCGCATCTCGAGCGCGCCCGGCCGTCTGAGGCCGAGCGAGCGTTCGAACAGGCGCTCAAGCTCGATGCCGCGAACGTGACGGCGCAAGTCGGCGCGGCGCGCCTGGCCGCCAATGCGAATCCGGGGGAGGCGCTTTCCCGTGTGGAGCGGGCGCTCGGGGCTGCACCCGACAGCGTGCCCGCGCTCCTGCTCAAGGCGGAGTTGCTTGCGCAGCAGTCTAGGCACGATGCCGCCGAAAGCGCCTACCGGGCCGCGATCGAAGCCGCGCCGAACCAGCTGTCCCCGCGACTGGCCCTGATCATGCACCTGCTCAACGCCGGGACGCTGGAAAAGGCCGCCGCCGAGGTTGCCGCGATGGAAGCGACGGCACCGCGGGACCCCCGAGTGCTATATGCCAAGGCCCTGGTCCTCGTGCGACAGCAGAAATTCCCCGCCGCGAAGCAGGTCATCCTCCAGGTGCTGAAGGCCGCCCCGGAGCACGTGCCGAGCCTAACCCTTGCGGGAATAGCGACGCTCAACATGGGCGCGCTGGCGGAAGCGGAGAGCTACCTGCGCGCGGCGGTATTCAACGAGCCGCAGGCGCTGGGCGCGAAGCGGCTTCTCGCGACGACGCACCTGCGCATGGGCAAGGCCGATGTGGCGCTAGGCGAAGTCCATGATCTCCTCAAGGTCAGCCAGGACCCGAGCACCCTCGCACTCGCCGGGGAGGCGTATCTCGTGAGCGGCGACGCCGCGGCAGCTGCGCGCCATTACGAGCGGGCAAAGGCGCTCGCGCCGAAGGACAGCTCGGTGCGGACAAGCCTTGGGCTCGTCCGCTTCGCCGCCGGCGAGCCGGAGCGCGCGATCAGCGAGCTCGAGGCGGCTTCCGCCGCCGATGCGAAGAACTACCAGGCCGACCTCGCCCTGATCGCGAACTACCTGCGCAAGCGCGATGCCGACAGGGCACTCGCCGCCGTCCAGGCCCTCGAGGCGAAGCAACCGGAGAATCCGATCACCTACAACCTCAAGGGCGCAGCGCTGATCCTCAAGAAGGATCTGGCGGGAGCGCGCGCGAACTTTGAGCTCGCGCTCGAGCTACAGCCGGCGTATATGCCCGCGGTCCACAATCTCGCGCGGTTGGACCTGCGTGAAAATGACCGGGACGCCGCAAGAAGGCGCTACCAGGCGTTCCTGGATCGGGACCCGAACAGCGAGCCGGCGCTCATCGGGCTCGCCGCGGTGCTGCGCACGACAGGGGCCGATGCGCGCGTAATCGAGAAGTTGCTGAAGCAGGCCGTGGCGGGCAATCCGGTATCCGTCTCGGCGCACAGCGCGCTCATCAATTTCTACATGAGGAGCGGCAACTTCGTTGCCGCGCTCGGCGCGGCACAGGCGGCGCAGGCCGCGCTGCCGGGGGAAGCGCGCATAGTGCGGGCGGTCGGTATGACCCAACTCGCCGTCGGCGAGACGCGCCAGGCGCTGGCCAGCCTCGCACGCCTCGCCGAAATGCAGCACGGCGCGGCGGAACCACAGGTTCTGCTGGCCAAGGCCCACATGGCGGCACGGCAGCCCGACGACGCGATCAAAGCCCTGCGCGCGGCACTCGCTATCCGGCCGGATCTCGACTCTGCGCAGCGGGAAATCGCCGCCGTCTACGTCGCGACCGGCCGCCATGAAGACGCGCTGCGCGAAGCACGGGCCGTCCAGGCCCGCAGGCCGCAGCACCCCTTGGGCTACGTCCTCGAGGGTGAGATTTACCTCGCGGAGAAGAAGCTCGAGCTCGCCGAGCGCACGTATCGCGCAGCGCTGAAGAAGTTCGACCGCGCTGCCCTAGCCGTGCGCCTGCACTCGATCCTGGAAGCGGCGGGCAAGTCCGGCCAGGCCGACAGCCTGGCCGAGGAGTGGATCGGCCACCATCCGCGGGATGCCGCGATGCTCGCCTATCTCGCCGACCGCGACCTCGCCGCCAAGCGCTACGAGAGCGCGGAAGCCCGCTACCGGACCGCGCTGCAGCGCACGCCCGACAACCCCCTCCTCCTCAACAACCTCGCCTGGGTGAGCCACGAGCTCAAGCGCGCCGCGGCGCTGGAGTACGCCGAGCGCGCCAACGAGCTCGCGCCGGGCAATCCCGCTATCATGGACACCCTGGGTGCGATCCTCTCGGAAGCTGGACAGCTCGAGCGGGGACTTGAAATGCTCGGGCGCGCCGCCGATGCCGCGCCCGACGCGCACCGGATCCGCCTCAATTTCGCCAAGTCGCTTCTCAAGAACCACCGCGACACCGCGGCCCGCAAGGAGCTCGAGCAGCTCGCCAGGCTCGAAGAAAAGGTTCCGGAGCGGCAGGAAGCGATCAGACTGCTGGGAGGGTTGTAATGACTACCGTCGCCGTAGTCGGCCTCGGCTATGTGGGCCTGCCGCTCGCGATCGAGTTCGGGAAGATTTACCGCACCATCGGCTTCGACCTGTCGCAAGACAAGGTCGACGCCTATCGCAAGAAGCTCGATCCCACGGGCGAGGTCGGAGCCGAGCAGTTCAACGCTGCGGCCAAGCTCGAGGTCACGACCAATCCGCGCTCGCTGCGCGAAGCCGATTTCATCATTGTCGCCGTGCCCACCCCGGTGGATGACGCGCACAACCCGGACTTCGGTCCGCTGCTCGGCGCGAGCACCTCGGTCGGCCAGAACCTGGCGCGCGGCGCCGTCGTCGTGTTCGAGTCGACCGTCTATCCGGGCGCGACCGAGGAGGTCTGCGTCCCGGTGCTCGAAAAGCACTCGGGCCTCAAGTGGAAGCAGGACTTTTTCGTCGGCTATTCGCCTGAGCGCATCAACCCCGGCGACAAGCAGCACACGCTGACCAAGATCGTGAAGGTCGTGTCCGGCGATACGCCCAAGACCCTGGAGCGCGTCGCGGAGGTCTACGCCAGCGTAGTCGCGGCCGGGGTGCACCGGGCGAGCTCGATCAAGGTGGCGGAAGCCGCCAAGGTGATCGAGAACACGCAGCGCGACCTCAATATCGCGCTGGTGAACGAGCTGGCGCTGATCTTCAACCGCATCGGCATCGACACCACCGAGGTGCTCGAGGCGGCCGGCACCAAGTGGAACTTCCTGCCGTTCCGCCCCGGCCTAGTGGGCGGACACTGCATCGGCGTCGATCCGTACTATCTCACCTACAAGGCCGAGACGCTGGGGTACCACCCGCAGGTGATCCTCTCGGGGCGCAAGATCAACGACGGCATGGGCAAGTACGTCGCCGAGCAGACCGTGAAGCGCATGATCCTGCGCGGCTTCTGCGTCAACAAGGAAAACATCATCGTGCTCGGGCTCACGTTCAAGGAAAACGTGCCCGACACCCGCAACTCGCGCGTGGTAGACGTGGTGCGCGAGCTGGAGTCCTTCGGCGCCAAGGTCTACGTGCACGACCCGATCGCCTGCCCGAAGGAGGCCGAGCACGAGTACGGCATCCGCCTCACGAAATGGGAGGAGCTGCCGCAGGCCGCGGCCATCGTGGCGGCGGTCGCGCACGACGAGTACCGCAGCCGGCCGCTCGACACGCTGCTCGCGAAGCTTGCGCCGAACGGAGTGTACGCGGACGTAAAGAATCAGGCGGACGCGCACGCGCTGCGCGCCCGCGGTTTCGACGTGTGGCGCCTATGATGGATTCGCGTCTGAAGGATCTCCTTGGCGCGCGCAAGCGCGCCTGGCTGGTCACCGGGAGCGCCGGCTTCATCGGCTCGCAGCTCGTCGAGCACCTGCTGCGCTGCGGCCAGCAGGTGGTGGGGCTCGACAATTTCGCCACCGGGCACCGCGCCAACCTCGAGCAGGTCGAGCAGGCCGTCGGACCGCAGGCATGGCGCCAGCACCGCTTCATCGAGGCGAGCATCGTCGATCCGGCGGCCTGCCGCGAAGCCTGCCGCGGCGTCGACATCGTGCTGCACCAGGCCGCGCTCGGCTCGGTGCCGCGCTCGATCGCCGATCCGGTTCCGACTCACCAGACCAACGTCACCGGCTTCGTCAACATGCTGGTCGCGGCGCGAGACGCAAACGTGCAGCGCTTCGTGTACGCGTCTTCCAGCTCGATCTACGGCGACGACGCCACGCTGCCCAAGGTCGAGGCCATCACCGGCGAGCCGCTGTCGCCGTATGCCGCGAGCAAGCAGGCGAACGAGATGTACGCCGATGTGTTCGCGCGCTGCTACGGCATCCAGACGGTCGGCCTGCGCTACTTCAACGTGTTCGGCGCGCGCCAGGATCCCGAGGGCGCCTACGCCGCCGTGATTCCGCGCTGGATCCGCGCCATCCTGACCGGCGAGCCGGTCGAGGTGAACGGCGACGGCGAGACCTCGCGCGACTTCTGCTACATCGCGAACGTGGTCCAGGCCAACCTGCGCGCCGCGCTCACCGACCAGCCGCGCGCGCTGAACCGGGTGTACAACATCGCGGTGGGCGAAAACACCTCGCTCAACCGCCTGCTCGAGATCCTGCGCACGCTGCTGCAGGTGGATTTCGAGCCGATCTACCGGCCGTTCCGCGCCGGCGACGTGCGCCACTCGCTCGCCGACATCTCGCTCGCGCGCGAGCGCCTGGGCTACGCGCCGACCCACACGCTCGCAAGCGGCCTCAAGCAGGCTCTGCCGTGGTACCTGAAGCGATTCGAAAGCGCGCCGGTCTTGCCGCGCTGAGCGTCGCGGCCGCGGCGGCGATGCCGGTTGCGGCCGACGACAGCGCGCCGGCCACCATTGCGCGGATCAAGGCGTCGATCGTCGCGGTCGGCACCTTCGAGCGGCTGCGCAATCCGCAGTTCGGCTTCGCCGGAACGGGTTTCGTGGTAGGCGACGGGCTGACCGTGGCGACCAACGACCATGTGGTGCCCAAGACGGTGAGCACCGAACGCGGAGAGGACATTGCCGTCGCCGTTCCGGTCCCGGGCGGCGCCGCCCAGATCCGCATTGCACGCAGGATGGCCGCGGACGCAGGCAGCGACCTCGCGCTCCTGCGGATGGACGGCAAGCCGCTCCCGGCTCTCGCCTTCGGCGACGCGCAGGCGGTGCGCGAAGGCGAGTCCTATCTCGTTACCGGCTTTCCGATCGGCTCGGTGCTCGGGCTCTTCCCGGTAACGCATCGGGCGATGATCGCCGCGGTGACGCCGATCGCGATCCCGGCGCCGCGCGCCGACCAGCTCGACGCGCGCAGCGCGCGGCGGCTGGGCGCGGCATCGTTCCCCGTGTTCCAGCTCGACGGGACCGCCTACCCGGGCAACAGCGGCAGCCCGGTCTACCACCCGCAAAGCGGCGCCGTGATCGGCATCGTGAACAGCGTGTTCGTCAAGGGCACCCGCGAAGCCGCCCTCGCGCAACCCAGTGGCATCACCTATGCGATCCCGGCGCGCCAGCTCATCGAGTTGCTCCAAGATGCGCGCTAAGCCCCGGACGCCGCGCGAATTTTTGCTTAGTACTTACGAGCCATTGCCGCGGCGCAACCCGAATGAATACACTGCTTGGCCGGAAACAGCGGCAAAACAACGTACTAACGGTGGAAGCGGTCCCACACGGGCCGCCCAATGAGAACACGGGGGAAGCGGTGTCAAGAACGATCGCCATGAGTTCCTACGTACGCCTGCTTGGTATCACTGCTGGCTTGTGCGGCCTCCTCGGGGGATGCGGCGGCAATCCGCCCGCCCCCGAAAAGGCCGCCGCTTCCTCGGCCGATTACAGCTACCTGATCGGCCCGCTCGACACCCTGCAGATCACTGTCTGGCGCAACCCAGACCTGTCGACGACCGTGCCGGTGCGCCCGGATGGCAAGGTCAGCGTCCCGCTGGTCGAGGACCTGAACGCCATCGGCAAGACTCCGACCCAGCTCGCGCGCGACGTCGAGAAAGCGATGAGCAGGTTCATCCGCGATCCGGTGGTGACGGTCCTGGTCACGCAGTTCAACGGCCCCTACGGCGAGCAGATCCGAGTCGTGGGCGAGGCGACGCGCCCGCAGGCCCTGCCGTACCGGCAAAGGATGACGCTCCTCGACGTCATGATCACGGTCGGCGGCCTCACCGACTTCGCCGACGGCAACAAGGCGACCGTGCTGCGCACCTCCGAAGGCGGGCGCCAGTACCGGGTGCGCCTCAAGGACCTCATTCGACGCGGCGACGTCTCGGCCAATATCGAAATGAGGCCGGGAGACGTCGTCATCATTCCGCAGAGCTGGTTCTGAGCGGCAAATCATGAATTCGCTCGTACCGCAGCATGTGACCGATGTGCTGCGCGGCATGTGGCAGGGCCGCTGGACCGGGCTCGCCGTCGCCTGGCTGACGGCCATGGCGGGGACGGCCTTGGTGTTCCTCGTGCCCGACCGGTACGAGGCGACCGCCCGGGTCTACGTGGATACGCAATCGCTGCTGAAACCGCTGCTGCAAGGCCTCACCGTGCAGCCGAACGTCGAGCAGGAGGTCTCGATCCTCAGCCGCACGCTGATCAGTCGCCCGAACCTGGAGAAGCTGGCGCGCATGACCGACCTGGATCTCGCGGCGACGACCCCCGAAGCGCGCGAGAAGCTGCTCGACGGGCTGGCCCACCAGGTCTACATCAAGGTAGTCGGCCAGAACCTGTACATCATCGGCTTCGCGCACCAGGACCGGGCCCAGGCGACGCGCGTCGTGCAGTCCCTGCTCTCGATCTTCGTCGAGTCCGGCCTCGCGCCGAAAGCCAAGGACACCGGCCAGGCGCAGCGCTTCATCGAGGAGCAGATCAAGCAGTACGAGCAGAAGCTCTCCGAGGCGGAGAACCGGCTCAAGGAATTCAAGCTGAAGAACCTCGACCTCAACGTGCCGCAGGGCCGTGACTTTTTCGGCTCGATGGCGACGCTGACCGAAAGCCTGCAGGACGCCCGCCTGCTGCTGCAGGAGGCGGAAAAGTCGCGCGACGCGCTGAAACAGCAGATCACGGACGAGGAAGAGCGCCCGCCGGTGCTGATCGGCGCGCTCGCGGACGGCGCCGCCGCGGTGGCGACGCCCGAGCTCGACGCCCGCATCGCCACGCTGTCGAAGAACCTCGACGAGATGCTGCTGCGCTTTACCGACAACCATCCGGATGTCCTCAACACGCGGCGCGTGATCAAGGAGGCGGAAGCGCAGCGCGAGCACGAGCGCAAGCGCCTCGCCGAGGAGCAGGAAAGGCGCCGGCGCGCAAGCGGGGCCTCGACGCAGAGTGCGGCCTATCCGCAACTGAAGCTCGCCATGGCCGAGTCCGAGGCGCAAGTCGCCCGCCTGCGCGCGCGCGTGAGCGAGCAGGAGCAGAGGCTCGAAAAGCTCAGGCTGGTGGCGCGCTACGTGCCGGAGCGGGAAGCGCAGCTCACGCAGCTCAACCGCGACTACGCGATCCAGAAGCAGAACTACGATGCGCTCGTCACGCGCCGCGAATCCGCCTTGATGTCGGGCGAGGTTCAGGCGGCCACCGGCGTGGCCACTTTCCGCATCGTCGATCCGCCGCAGGTCTCGCCCAATCCGGTCGCGCCGAACCGCAAGATGCTGGTCATCGCCGCCCTGCTCGTCTCGCTGCTCGCCGGAATCGGTGCCAGCTATCTCTCGAGCCTGCTGCACCCGACCTTTCACGACGGGCGCGGCCTCAAGAAGTTCACGCAGCGGCCGGTGCTCGGCACGGTCTCGCTGATCTCCACGCCCGCAGTCCTTTCGCGGCGCCGGCGCAGCACGTTCGCCTTTCTGAGCGGCGTCGGCGGTCTCGGGGCCGCCTATGCCGGCGTGCTGGCGGTCGTGTTCTTCCGCGCCTTGCTGCCATTCTGAGCACATGAACCTGATCGAAGAGGCAGCCAAGCGGCTGCGTCAACTCGAAGCCGCCGGCGTTGCGCGCGCCCCCCATTCCGCGCCGGCCGCGCCCACAGTCCAGCCCATCCGCGTCGCGCCCGAATCCGGCAAGCGCCCCCCGGAGCCGCGCCCGGTCCCCGCGCGCACGCTCGACCTGGGCCGGCTTCAGGCGTCGGGCTTCATCACCCCGGCTCTGCAGCACTCCACGCTGCTGCACGAGTTCCGGCTGATCAAGCGCCCCCTGATCCAGCACGCGCTCGGCAGGTGGTCGACGCAGGGGTCGAACCGCAATCTCATCATGGTGACCAGCGCTCTGCCCAACGAAGGCAAGACCTTCGTGGCGGTCAATCTGGCGATGAGCCTGGCGATGGAAGTCGACTGCAGAGTGCTCCTCGTCGACGCCGATGTGCTGGCACCGTCGGTCCCCGGGGTGCTCGGAATCGAGCCCGCCAAGGGCCTGATGGACGTCCTGACCGGCGACGCAATCCCGCTGCGGGAGACCCTCCTGGGCACCAACGTGGAGCGCCTCAGCCTGCTCCTCGCCGGCACGCCGCACTCCAACGCAGCGGAATTTTTGGCGAGCGAGGCCATGACCCGCCTGCTGTCCGAGCTTTCGAGCCGCTATCCGGACCGGATCGTGGTTTTCGACTCGCCACCCCTCCTCGCCACGACCGAGTCGCGAGTCCTCGCCACCCACATGGGGCAGGTCATCGTTGCCGTGGAGGCGCAACGCACGACTCAGGCGGCGCTGGAGTTGGCCCTCTCCGCGGTGGAGTCCTGTCCGATCGTCTATACCCTGCTCAACAAGACGCCGCAGGCGAAAGCCGGGTCTTACCACGGCGCCTATGCCTACGGCGGCTAGGAAAGGTCGCGTCGTTGCCGCATTGCTCCTGCTGACCGCTGCCGAGGTCGCGAGGAGCCAGTACGTTACGCCGGTGCTTCCCGCGATACCGCAGCAGGCCGCCGACCCCACGCTTCCTCAGAACCGGACCGAAACGCGCAGGTGGACCGTGAGGCCGGAAATCACGGTGCGCGAGGCCTACACCGACAACGCCTTCATTGGCACGGGAACGCCCAGGAGCGACTGGGTGACGCAGGTGACGCCAGGGATCCGGATCGACGGGCGCAGCCCCCGCCTCACCGCCAGCGTGAACTACGCGCCCAGCGCGATCTACTATGCGCGCAACTCCGAGGGCAACGACTTCGTCAACAACCTCGACGCATTCGGCAGGCTGGAGGCCGTGGAGAAGTTCTTCTTCGTCGATGCGAGGGCCAGGATCGGGCAGGATTTCGTCAACCCGTTCGTGGCGCAACCCGTCGATCTCACCACGGCGACGCCCAACAGGCGCGAAATCCGCACTTATACGCTGAGCCCTTATGTCGCTCACCAGGGAGCCGATCTGGAGTACGAGCTGCGCAATTCGAATATCTGGACCGACAGCACCACCGCCGGACTCGGCAAGTTCCGCACCCAGCAGTGGTCGGGGCACATCGCACGCCCGGTGCGCCTCTTCGGCGCGTCGCTGGAATTCGACCATACCGACATCAGCTACTACGACAGCCTCGTCGACCGCGGCGACGACACTTCGCGCCTCTACCGGGCACGCCTTTACTGGCAACCGGACCCGGCTTGGCGGCTGTCCGTGAGCGGCGGAGAAGAGGAAAACAACTACGTGCTGCAGCAGACGCAGCGCAGCAGCATTTACGGCGGGGCGATCGCGTGGAGGCCGAGCGCGCGCACCAGCGCCGATCTCCAATACGAGAACCGTTTCTTCGGTCCTTCGCGCCTTGCCCGCCTGGACCATCGCACGCCGCTCAGCGCCTGGAGCATCGCCTATTCGCGCGACACGTCGACCTTCCAGCAGGAGGCCCTGAGGTTGCCGCCCGGGAATACGGCTGGGCTGCTCGACGCGGTATTCGCCGCGCGCATCCCGGACCCCAACCAGCGCCGCGCCGCCGTCGACCAGTTCATCGCAGCGAGCGGCGCGCCTGCGTCGCTCGCCAATTCCCTCGCCTTCTACACCCAGCGCGTGTACCTGCGCGAAGGGGTCGACGCTTCCGTCGCGTTCGTCGGCAAGCGCAACTCGATCGCCTTCACCGCGTTCGCCGCGGAGAACAGCGACATCTCGGCGGACGCCCTGGGACTGCTGCCGGACGCCATCCTGCTCGCCCGCAAAATCAAGCAGCGCGGTTTCGGCACCTACGCCCAGCACAGCCTCACGCCCAATACCAGCATATTGGCGCGTGCCTCACGGATCAATTCGCGCCAGGAGCAGCCGGCCGAGCTCGATTCGCGCAACGACTACGCCAGCCTGACCCTGAACCACACGATCTCGCCGAGGACGTACGCGTTCACGGGCGTCTCGGCCAGCCGTTTCTACTCCGAGGATCCCCTCGTCACGCCGAACCAGGATGCGACCACGGTGTTCGCCGGCCTCAACCACCGCTTCTGAGCCATGTTCGAACCCTACTTCGGATTTTCGGCCGCCCCCTTCCAGCTCAGCCCGGACCCAAGCTTCTTCTACGGCAGCCGGGGGCACAAGCGCGCGCATGCCTACCTCCAGTACGGCATGTACCAGAGCGAGGGCTTCATCGTGCTGACCGGCGAAGTCGGTGCCGGCAAGACCACGCTCATCCGCAACCTGCTGCGCGAGCTCGACGCCAGCAAGGTCGTCGCCACGCAGCTCGTCTCGACGCAGCTCGATGCCGACAGCCTGCTGCGCGCCGTGGCGACCGCCTTCGGCATCGCCGTGGCCCAGCAGGACAAGGCTGGCGTGCTCGCCCAGCTCGAGGCGTATCTGCTCGGCCTGGTGCAGGAAAACCGCAAAGCGCTGCTCATCGTGGACGAGGCGCAGAACCTCGCGCCGGCCGCGGTGGAAGAGCTGCGCATGCTGTCGAACTTCCAGGTCGGCAACCGCGCCCTCCTCCAGAGCTTCCTCGTGGGACAGCCCGAGTTGCGCGACCTCATGCGAAGCCCGGGCATGCAGCAGCTTCGCCAGCGGGTGATTGCCGCCTATCATCTCGGGCCACTCGACCAGGACGAAACCCGCGCATACATCGAGCACCGGCTGTTGCACGTCGGCTGGCGTGACAACCCGCGCTTCGAGGACGCGGCATTTCCGGCCATCCACGCGCACACCGGCGGCGTCCCGCGGCGCATCAACACGCTGTGCACGCGGCTGCTCCTCGCAACGTTCCTCTCCGAGAAGCGTGCCATCGGCGCCGCGGACGTCGCTCACGTCATCGCCGAGCTTTCGGAGGAATTCGGCGAGGCGATCACTGCAAACGGCAATGGCGCCGCGGGCCATGGCGAACCGTCCAGCCTCGGCGGCCTGGAGAAGCGCGTCCTCGGAGTCGAGAGAGCAATGAACATCACGGTGAACCTGCTGCGGCAGTTCATCCGCGAGCGTGAAGCGGCCCACAAGGCGTCCTAGTCCGCGGCCCCCACCGGCAGCCGTGCCTGCGAGTGTCGGAGTCCCTTACAGCAACATGTGCGCAAATGGCGCACGCCTCTCCATGCACTTGATCCGATTCTGATTCGTCCCTTGGCCCGGCGTTTGCTTTGATCAGCTCAGGTTGGGAGGATCCCGCCAGACAACAAGGAAAGAGGGAACAGATGAAACAGCGATTGATTGAAGTAGCCGCGGCCGCACTGCTGCTCGGCGCAATGCCCTGCGCGCAGGCGGTGCCGACGATCACCCTGAGCGTCGACGGCGGTTCGGCGCTGGTGTGCGCCGACGGAACCGGGTGCGACCAGAGCAGCGCGGCGGGCGTGGTCTCCGTCAACAGCATGCTTGGCGACTTCCTGGTGAACATCACTACCGGACTGTCCAAGCCGTTCCTGACCGGCGGGAATCCATTGATGGATCTCAATACGGTCAACGTGCAGGTATTTGGCGGCGCACACACGCTGCAAATCGGCTTCTCCGACACCGACTTCGACCTGTATGGCGGGCGCTTGGTGATGGCGTCAGGCGGAACGCTCAGCGGCGGCGATGGCGCATCCGTGGAGCACAGCGCCTACTACGACGCGGGCAACGGGCTGTTCGGGCTGGGCACGCTCATGGGCGAGGCCGGCTACGGACCGGGCGCCTTCTCGGGAACCGTCGACGGTGGCTGGTCTCCGTCCAGCCCCTACTCCGTCACCGAGATTCTCACCCTGAAGACCGCGGGGGGTCTGACGGTCTTCTCAGGCGACTTCGAGGTGAAAGTGCCCGAGCCCGCGACGCTTGCCCTGGTGGGATTCGCCCTGTTCGCCTTCGGCGCCGTGCGCCTGCGTCGTCGCCAGCGAGTTTAGGGCGAAAGCACTAGTGTTGTGGCGGGCAATTCCCGACGCTACGCTTGGGCATGCCGAGCGTCCCAAGAGCGTCTTCGAGGCTGCTGTCCGTCGTCATCCCGGCCTACAACTCCGGGCGTTTCATCGCCGACGCCATTGACAGCGTCCTTACGCAGGACGGTTTTGAAGTAGAGCTGTTGGTCGTGGACGATGGGTCCACGGACGATACCGCGCAGATCGTGGCGCGCTACGGCGGCGCGGTCACGCTCTTGCGGCAGACCAATGCCGGCGCCGCCGTGGCGCGAAACGCCGGAATGCAAGCGGCGCATGGGCGCTATGTCGCGTTCCTCGATGCGGACGATGTATGGCTCCCGGGAAAGATCGACTCCCAGGTCGCCCATCTCGAAGCGCATCCGGAGACTTCGCTGTGCTGCACGCGCTGGGACCTGCTGCATCCCGATTCCTCGGGGACCTACGTGATCGATCCCCTCGCATACGGCCGCCGGCCGCGCGATCCGGTCGCCTATTCCACGCTCACTTACGCCGACTTGCTCCTCGACTGTCATGTGTGGACCAGCACGGTGGTCGTGAGGCGCGAACTGGTCCGCCAGACCGGCGGCTTCGATCCGACGCTGCGGCGCGGACAGGACTACGACTATTGGCTGCGCGCTTCGCGGAGCACGCCGATCCACCGCTTGGATGCCACCCTTGCGCTGTATCGGATGGGCAGCGGACACGGCAAGAAGTTCGCCGACAAGAACTGGGAGCTTGCCGTCATCGGCAAGGCGCTGGAAAAATGGGGCGTGACCGGCCCCGAAGGCCGCGGCCTCAGCCCTCGGCAGATTCGCAGGCGCCTCTGGCAGCTGAACTTCAATTTTGGCCACGGCCAGCTCAACCTCGGGCGTGCGGAGCCCGCGCAGCAGGCTTTCCGCGAGGCGCTTCGCCAGCGGCCTTGCCACGCCAGAACCATCACCTATTTCCTTGCGAGCACGATCGGCAAGTGGTGCGAGCGCGCCCGTGCGGCGAGCGCTTTTTCCTGAGCGAGAGATACGCCGCGGCCATGAACGCGCCGTTCGAAATCGCCAACGCGTTGACGGTGGACGTGGAGGATTACTTCCAGGTCTCTGCCCTGTCGCCTTACATCAGCCGCGGCGACTGGGACAGCATTCCCTGCCGCGTGGAGCGCAACGTGGACGCGATCCTCTCCCTCTTCGCGGAAGCCCGCGTGCGGGCGACGTTCTTTACGCTGGGCTGGATCGCCGAGCGCCATCCGGAGCTGGTGAAGAGGATCGTTGCCCAGGGGCACGAGCTCGCCAGCCACGGCTACGGGCACCTGCGTATCTGCGAGCAGACGGAGGTGGAGTTCATGCAGGATGTGCGCCGCGCCAAGGCCTTGCTCGAGGATGTCGCGGGCGTGGAGGTGAAGGGATATCGCGCGCCGAGCTTTTCCATCGGCAAGCGCACGCTGTGGGCCTTCGACCACATCGCGCAGGCCGGCTACAGGTACAGCTCGAGCGTGTACCCGGTGCGCCACGACCACTACGGCATGCCGGATGCGCCGCGCTTTCCCTATCGGCCGCGCCCCGATCTGCTCGAAATCCCGGTGACGACGGCGCTGGTTCTGAACCGCAACCTGCCGGCCGGCGGTGGCGGCTATTTCAGGCTGCTTCCCTACCGCCTATCGCGCGCGCTGATTCGCCGGGTGAACGCGGTGGACGGGCGTTCTGCCGTTTTTTACTTCCATCCTTGGGAGATCGACCCGGCGCAGCCCCGGGTAGCGGGCACGAGCGTCAAGACCCGGTTTCGCCACTACGTCAACCTGCGCCGGACTGCGCCGCGGCTTCGGCGCCTGCTGCGCGACTTCCGCTGGGGCAGGATGGACGAAGTGTTCCTCGCGCCGGAAAGACCCGCCCTGCCGAGGCATGCCCATGACGCGGCGATCGGCTACGCGAGCTAGCCTCCTCGCATTGGCATTGGGCCTTGCCGTCGCCCCGGCGGCGCGGGCGGAGACCGTGCTCGTCGGCCCGCGGCAGGCATTGAAGACGCCGAGTGCGGCCGCCCAGGTGGCCCGCGATGGAGACCTCGTGGTGATCGAGGCCGGGCTGTACGCCGGCGACGCCGCCGTGTGGACCCAGAACAGGCTGACGATCAAGGCGGTCGGCGGACGCGCGCACCTGCGCGCCGACGGCGCCGAAGTCGAAGGCAAGGGCATCTGGGTGATCAAGGGCGCCGGCACCACGATCGAGGGCATCGAGTTCTCCGGCGCCAAGGTTTCGGATCGCAACGGCGCGGGAATCCGGCTCGAGGGGCCCGGACTGACGGTGCGCAACAGCTACTTCCACGACAACGAGAACGGAATCCTCACGGGCGGCGACCTGGAGAGCGATATCGTGGTCGAGCACTCGGAGTTCGCGCGCAATGGCGCAGGCGACGGCGGCAGCCACAACCTTTACATCGGCACCGTACGCAGCTTCACGCTGCGATACAGCTACAGCCACCATGCGATCGTTGGCCACAACGTCAAGAGCCGCGCCATCAAGAACTACATCCTGTACAACCGCATCGCGGACGAGCAGGACGGGCGGGCGAGCTACGCGATCGACCTGCCCGACGGGGGCCTCTCCTTCGTGATGGGAAACCTGATCCAGCAGGGTCCCGAGAATGACAACCGCACCGTGGTGGCTTACGGCGCCGAGGGCTACAAGAATCTGCTGAACGAGCTCTATTTCGTGAGCAACACCTTGGTCAACGACGACCCGAAGGGCGGGCGCTTCGTGGTCATCCAGCGCGGAGCGGACGCGGTGCGGCTGATCAACAACCTTTTCGCGGGGCCCGGCGAGCTGCTCGTCGGCAAGGCCGAAGCGCGCGGCAACCTGCGCACCGCGAAGACCGACTTTGTCAATCCTGACAAACTCGACTATCGTCCTAAGCCCCGTGCCGGCGGCATCGGCAAGGGCATCGACGCCGGAAGCGCATACGGCTTCTCCTTGCGTCCCACCGCCGAATACCTGCATCCGCTGGGAACGCGGCCGCGCCCGAGCCCCGGGCCGCTTGACCTCGGCGCGCACCAGCACGCCGAATAGCCCTTAGGGGCTACGTTGGCCCTGCGGCCGCCGCTGCGGGAAAATCCGGAACCCCCAGCGCATGAAACTTCTGACCTTCAGCACGCTGTATCCGCACGCGGGCCGGCCTACCCACGGCATCTTCGTGGAAACCCGCCTGCGCCAGCTCGTCGCGAGCGGCCAGGTCGAATCCAGGGTGGTCGCGCCCGTGCCGTGGTTCCCGTTTCGCCAGCAGGCGTTCGGCGATTACGCGCGGCACGCGCTGGCGCCGTCCGAGGAACGCCGGCATGGAATCGAGGTGCTGCATCCGCGCTATCCGCTCGTGCCGAAGATCGGAATGAGCATGGCGCCCGTACTGCTCGCGCAGGCGGTGAAGCCCGCGCTCCGCGGCCTGCTCGAGCGCTACGACTTCGATGCCATCGACGCCCACTACCTCTATCCGGACGGCGTTGCCGCGGCGATTCTCGGCAAGCACTTCGGCAAGCCGGTCGTGCTCACGGCGCGCGGCACCGACGTCACGCTGATCCCGCAATACCGCCTGCCGCGCGCGATGATCCTGTGGGCAGCCCGGACTGCGGCCGCAATGATCACGGTCTCGCGCTCGCTCAAGGACGGGCTTGCCCGCCTCGGCGTGCCGCCCGAGCGCATCACGGTCCTGCGCAATGGCGTGGACCTCGATCTTTTCCGCCCGACCGAGCGTCAGGCAACGCGCGAGCGCCTCGGCCTACGGAAGACCACGCTGCTTTCGGTCGGTCACCTGATCGAGCGCAAAGCCCATCACCTCGCGGTGGGCGCTCTCGCCCTGCTGCCCGGGATGGAGCTCGTCGTCATCGGCGACGGGCCCGAGCTCGGCGCGTTGCGGGTGCTCGCGCAGCGCGCCGGCGTCGCCGACAGGGTGCGTTTCCTGCCCGCGATGAGGCAGGAAGAGCTGCGCCAGTACTACGGCGCGGCAGACGCGTTGATCCTTGCCTCGAGCCGGGAGGGCTGGGCCAACGTATTGCTGGAGTCCATGGCCTGCGGCACCCCTGTCATCGCAAGCAATGTCGGCGGCGCTGCCGAGCTCGTGACCGCGCCGGCGGCCGGCGTGCTGTTCGAGAGCCGCACCCCGGCGGGGCTCGCCGAGGCCGCACGGAAGCTTTTCTCCGCTTACCCGGACCGTGGCGCGACGCGTCGCCACGCGGAGCAATTCAGCTGGGCCGCCACGACCTGCGGCCAGATCGAAATCTTCCGTGCCATCGTGTCGCCTCGCGCAGCCCCCGGGACAGCGCAGCCCGCCAATGCCTAGCCGCCGCGCGTCCACGGCGCAAGGGCGGGGCGCGGGAGCGTCGCAGCCATGAGAGACATCATCCTGACGACATTCCTGCTCGGCTCGCTGCCGTTTGTCCTCCGGCGGCCGGTGTACGGGGTGTTCCTGTGGATCTGGGTCAGCGTGATGAGCCCCCACCGCCTCACGTACGGTTTCGCCTACGACTTCGGATTTGCCCAACTCATCGCCATTGCGACGCTGCTCGGATTGGTCTTCTCGCGCCAGCCGAAGCGCCTGCCGGTCACGCCGGTCACCCTCACCCTGTTTGCAGTGCTCGTCTGGATGAACCTCACGACGTACTTCGCTCTGGACGGCACGGCCGCGTTCCCGATGTGGGAGCGGGTGATGAAAATCCAGATCATGATCTTCGTGACCATTACGCTGCTTCGCACCAGGGAGCACGTCCAGGTGCTGATGTGGATCCTCGCGGGCTCGGTGGCCTTCTATGGCGTGAAAGGAGGGCTGTTCACGCTGCGGGGCGGCGGCGAGAACCTCGTGTGGGGGCCTTTGGGCTCCTTCATCGAAGACAACAATTCGCTCGCGCTCGCCACCGTGATGACCATTCCGCTGCTGCGCTACCTGCAGCTCCAGGCGACCCGCCGCTGGGTCCGGCATGCGCTGCTCGCCGCCATGCTCCTTTGCGGTCTGTCGGCGCTAGGATCACATTCGCGCGGCGCGCTGCTCGCCATCGCCGCCATGCTGGCGGTCTTGTGCCTCAAGTCCCGCACCAAGATCGTGACGACGATCGGGATGCTCCTGCTGATCCCGATCGCCATCGGCTTCATGCCCGAGAAATGGGAAGAGCGGATGCTCTCCATCACGAACTACGACGAGGACCGCTCCGCCATGGGCCGGATCAACGCCTGGACGATGGCGTTGAATCTCGCCACCGAGCGTCCGCTCACCGGCGGGGGCTTCGAGATCTACAACGAGGAAGTCTTCGCCCGCTACGCCCCCAACCCGGCGGACCTGCATTCGGCGCACAGCATCTATTTCCAGATGCTCGGCGAGCACGGGTTCGTCGGCCTGTTCCTGTTCCTGCTGCTGTGGCTGCTGGTCTGGCGCGATGCCGCCTGGATCGACCGCCACGCGCGCCGAAGGGAAGGATGGCAATGGGCTTCGGACCTCGTCCGCATGGTGCAGGTCAGCCTGGTCGGCTACGCCGTCGGCGGGGCTTTCCTCAACCTTGCTTACTACGACGTGCCGTACAACCTGCTCGCCGCCCTCGTGGTTACGCGGACACTGCTGGAAAAGCACCTGCGGAGCGCGGGTCCAGCGGTGGCGCCAGGGGCGCAGCAGGCTCTGCAGACGGTCCCCCGAAGCCAGACCTCAGTTCGCTGAAGGGCTCGCCTTGGAATGATCGAGTTCCGCCAGCCGGCGCTGAAGCGCTTTCGTGCCTGGCGCGGCCGAAAGGCCTTTTTGCGCCCACTCCCGCGCTGACCGAAGGTCACCCAAGGTCTTGTAGTAGTCGCTCAGCGCAGCGTACGGCGGCCAGTGGTCGGGTTTCAGCTCGATGGCACGATTCAGGTCGAGCAAGGCGCGCGGCCCGTTGCCTAGCCGCAGCAGGTTTTCGCCCCTGCGCGTGAGGATCTCCGGCAGGAGGGCGAAGTCGGATGCCACCCTGGCGATCACGTAGTCGAATTCGCTGACCGCCTGGTAGAGCTGGTGCTCGCGGTCCTGCTTGCTGGTGGAGAAATACAGCGCCCGGTTCATGTCCTCCAGCCCCCAGCAATAGTGGTGCATGTGGAGGAAATTGTTGGGACCCATGATGGTCTTCCAGCGCTCGATCTGCGTGGGATCGCTGCCGCCGGGCACGGTCTGCTGGTAGACCTGCGTGTACTTGCAGTATGGCGGCAGCATGGCCAACATCTTGGGGTCGTACTCATGCTGCGCCAGCGCGCCGGAGGCGGCCAGCGCTGCGGCAAGCGCGAGCGGCCATGCCAGCAGGGCCGGTCGAAGTTTCCACGAGGTTGCTTTCACGGTGGTCCTCATCTTGAATGGCCTCAAACCGACACGCGATGCTGCCTGAGCCACTGCTCCAGCATCATCAGGATCCAGACCATGGTCCCATAGTAGTCCGCGTGGCTCTTGACGTGCACGCCGGTGAGCCGGTCGATGAATTGCGCGCTCACGATGTGCCGCGTTCTCAGGTCGGCCAGGCTGTCGAACGCGAGCTCGCGCAGCGGCTGGTGCGTCTGCAGCCACCGCCCGAAGGGCAGGCCGAAGCCGTGCTTTGACTTCCTGATGATCTCCGGCGGAAGGAAGTCCTGGAGCGCCTTCTTGAAGAAGTAGCGCAGGCGGGCGCGCCGCAGCTTCAAGTCCGGAGCCAGTCGCGCGGAGAAGGCCACGATCTCGTCGTGCAGGAACGGAAAGCGCACCTCCACCCCGGCGAGCTCGGACGAGCGCACGACCTTCGGCAGGTCGTTGTCCGCGAGCGTGTACTTGAAGTCCAGCGCGAGCATCCGGTTGATCAGCGAATCCGCATTCGTGGAGCGATACGCCTGCTCCATCTGCAGCGCCGGAGCGGCGGGGCTCACGGCCTCGAGGAAGCCGCTGGTGAACACCGTCTTCGGCCCCAGGCGCTGCAGAAGATTGTAAAGCTCGTAGCGCGCGGGCATCGGCAACGATGCATGCGCCATGTAGCGGCGCGCCTTCCCGACGATGCCGACCTCGGGCAGCATTGCCAGCACCGGCTCGAGCACCCCTCGCCGCAGCGGCTGCGGCAGGTCGCTGTAGAGCGAATAGAGGTATTGGGTGGCGTAGCGGGCATTGCCGCCGAAGAGCTCGTCACCGCCGTCGCCCCCGAGCAGCGTGTCCACTCCGTCTTCCCGCGCGAGCTTGGCGCAGTAGTAGGTCGGCACGGCCGAGGAATTGCCGAACGGCTGGTCGTGCGCCTGCGCAATGCGCGGGATGGCGCGCACCACATCCTCGGGCGTGACGTAGTACTCCTTGTGCCGGGCGTCGAAGCGGCGCGCGGCGATGCGCGCATAGCCGATCTCATCGAAGCCCTCGGCGTCAAAGCCGATGGAGTAGCTGCGCGGCGCCTCGCCGGTGACCTGCCTCAGCATGCCGGTCACCGTGGAGCTGTCGGTGCCGCCGCTCAGGAACGCGCCGGTCGAGCCCGCTTCGGCCGCCTCGGCGACGCTCTTGCGCACCAGCGCCAGGAATTCTTCCTTCAGGGCCGGGAACGCGCGCTCTTCGTGTTCCACGAATTGCGCGGTCCAGTACGGCGCCGCACGCGCGTTGCCGCTGTCCCACTCGAGGAACGTCCCCGGGGCCAGCCGGTAACGATCGAGATACACCGTGCCCGGCGACGGAATGATGTGGAAATGCACGTAGTCGTAGATCGCCTGGCGCCGGATCCGGCCGCCGGACCCGGGATGCGCGCTGATGGCGTCGAGGGTGGAGCCGAAGACCAGCTTGCGCGCGTCGGCGCTGTAGCAAAGCGACCGGGTTCCCATGCGGTCGGTCGCCAGCAGCGCCTTTCGCGAGGCGCGGTCGAGGATGGCGAGCGAGAAGCTTCCCGCGAGGCGCTTCAGGACCTCGGCGCCGTTTTCGGCATAGCCCTGCGCGATCGAGCGCGCGAAGCCGTCCCTGCGCCCCGCTTCGGCGAACCGCTCGTCCGACCAGCGCGCGCGACCCTGGACGAGCACCAGCCGCTCATGGTCCTGGTATAGATCGGCGTCGGTTTCCCGGCCGGCCACGGCAACGGCCCCCCAGGACGCGGACGCGGCGCGCACCGGGCTTGCGTCGAACCGGGCAAGCACCGCCGCCATGGCTTCGACGCTGCCATTCGCCGCGTCCCGGCGATCGGGGTCGAACCATCCGCAGATGCCGCTCACACCAGAACTTCCGCGGGCGGAGGATGACTCAGGAACGCCGTCGGGCTCGCGGTGAGGCCGTAAGCGCCGGACTGGAACACGACGATCAAGTCGCCCGGCTCCGCCTTGGCCATCTCCATGCTGTCTGCGAGCAGGTCGAGCGGCGTGCAGAGCGGCCCGACGACGGAAACGACCTCCCTGTCCGTGCCTGCGACGCGATTGCCGACCACGACCGGATAATTCTTGCGCAGGACCTGGCCGAAATTGCCCGACGCCGCCAGATGATGGTGCAGGCCGCCGTCGGTCACGAGAAAGCAATGGCCCCGCGACATCTTGCGCTCGATGACGCGACAAACGTAAATGCCGGCCTCGCCGACGAGGAACCGGCCGAGCTCCAGCACGACCTGCGCCTGCGGCAGGCGCGAGTCCAGGCCGTCCAGGATGCCGGCGAGGTTGCGGCCGAGGAGCGCAAGGTCGAGGCGCTCGTCGCCCGGAAAGTAGGGAATGCCGAAGCCGCCGCCGATGTTGAGGGTGCGTACCGGGCCGGGTGCGTGCTGTGCGAGGCGCAACGCGAGCTCAATCGACTTCCGCTGCGCGTCGGCAATCGCCTCGACCCTGAGGTTCTGAGCTCCGCCGAAGATGTGGAATCCCTCGAAATCGAGCTCCAGCTGCGTGATGCGGTGGAGCATCGCCGGCACCCGTTCGGCGTCGATGCCGAACGGCTTCGGGCCGCCACCCATCTTCATGCCGGAGCTCTTCAGCTCGAAATCGGGATTGACCCGCACGTTGACCCGCGCCCGCGCACCGCGGCGCCTTGCAGCCGCGGCAAGGCGCTCCATCTCGCCCTCGGATTCCAGGTTGACCACGATGCCCGCGTCGAGGGCCGCCTCGAGCTCGGCGTCGGTCTTGCCCGGGCCCGCAAAGCTGATGTTGCCGGGGCGCGCGCCGGCCTTGAGCGCGACCGCGAGCTCTCCGGCGGAAGCGACGTCGAGCCCGTCGACGAGTCCTGCGAGGTGCGCCACGACCTCGGGCATCGGGTTCGCCTTCATCGCGTAGTGGACGTGAACCTGGCGCGGAAGATGGGCGCGCAGCAGCTCGACGCGCTCGCTCACGAGACGCCGGTCGTAGGCGTAGAAGGGCGTGCGGCCGACCCGGCGCGCGAGCTCGGGCAGAGGAATCCCGCCCACGACGAGACACCCGTCGACGACCGGAAACTGGTGCATGGGTGCATGGATCGGGCGCGCGAGCTTGCTCATGCCGCAGCCTCGAACAGCCCCTCGAATTCCTGCGCCAGCAGCTTGCGGTCGATCTTGCCGTTGGGGTTGCGCGGCAGGCTTGCCTTGCGCTCAATGATGCGCGCCGGGACCATGAACGCCGGAAGACGCTCGCGGCAGAGGCCGAGCAGCGCCTGCGTGTCGAGCTCGCCGCCTGCCCGGTCGATGGCCACGACGACGATCGCCTGGCCGAGCACGGGATGTGCGATGCCGAGCGCCGCCGCCTCGCCCACGAGACCGGTGGCGTACAGCACCTCCTCGACTTCGGTGGGGCTTACCCGGTAGCCGGAGGTCTTGATCATCTCGTCCCGGCGGCTGATGAAGTACAGGAATCCCGCTTCATCGCGCCGCACGTTATCTCCCGACCAGACGGCGATCTCCGGCATGACCAGGCCCGGGGCCTGCCCCGGAGCCGGCTTGAACCGCTCCGCGGTCTTGACCGGGTCGTTCCAGTAGCCGAGCGAAACCAGGGCGCCGCGGTGCACCAGCTCGCCGGGCTCGTTGGCGTCGCAAAGCGATCCGTCCTCTCGCACCACGAGCACCTCCGCGTTCGGGATCGCCTTTCCGATCGAGTCGGGCCGACGGTCGAGCTCGGAGGGCGGGAGATAGGTCGAGCGGAACGACTCGGTGAGGCCGTACATGAGAAAGACGAGCGTCTGCGGAAGCAGCGCGCGCAGCGCATCGAGCGTCGCCCTCGGCATGCGTCCGCCGGTATTGGCGATGTAGCGCAGGCTGTGCCGCGCGGCGTCGGGCCACTTGAGCGATGCGAGCTGGATCCATAGCGGCGGCACCGCCGTAAGGCCCGTGATGCGGTGACGCTGGATGGCCTCCACTACGTCACGCGGCACGAGGTAATTGATGAGCGCCACGCTCGCGCCGACGTGGAAGGCGGTCGTGAGCTGGCTGAAACCGGCGTCGAAGCTGAGCGGCAGCGCCGCCAGGATGCGGTCCTCCGGACGGTTCTCGAGGTACTGCGCGACGCTCTTCGCCCCGGCGACCATGTTCCGGTGCGAAAGCACTACGCCCTTCGGCTTGCCGGTGCTGCCCGAGGTGTAGAGGATCGCCGCCATGTCCGCGTCGATCACGCGGTGCGCCTTGCGCTCGTCGGCGCGAGCCAGGGCCTCTTCCCAGCTCAGCACCGGGACGGCGTTCAGCGAACCGGTCTTCCCGCCCACGCAGAGCACGGCCTTGAGGTCGACGCACTCCCCGAGCGCAGGCCCGAGCGCTGCCAGGCGCTCGGCGCTCGTGACGAGCACGCGCACGTTGCAGTCGCGCAGGATGTAGGCCACCTGCTCCGGCTTGAGCAGGGGATTGATCGGCACGAACACCCCGCCTGCCGCCGCCGCGCCGAAGACCGAAACGACCGTCTCCAGGCGCTTCTCCATATAGACGCCCACGCGCGCGCACCGCGGCAGGCCGAGCTCGAGCAGCGCGCTGGAGCAGCGCATGACCTCGAGCGCCAGGGTCGAGTAATCGAGCTTCGAATGCCGGTATGCGAGCGCGGCAGCGCGCGGCGTCCGCTCGGCGCTTCGGATCAGCAGGTCGTGCAGGAGATCGGCCAACGCGTCTTCCCTCTACGAGCAATTCTATCGGTCAGCTTCATTTCGGACTCGCCGGCGAAGACGCCCGCGGCACGATGCGCGCGACGAGGCGCCGCAGGGCGCGCCCGCCGAAATGCCGCGCGCCGCCAACCAGGCCGCGCAGCGTGCGCGGGTTGAACGCCACGATGCCCCAGCGCTCCCGCCGATGCGACATCCAGTCCTTCTTGTAGCCGTCGTCGCCGGTGAGATAGTCGACCAGGGACACTTTGTCGCGGTCGATGACGTGCTCCATGATGAGGGCCGTCAGCAGCGTGCCGACCGATTCCTTCGCGAAGCGCTGGTCGTAGGCGACCTTGAAAATCGACGCGGTGCCGTCGGCGACGATCCACAGCTGCGCGGCGGCCGGCTCGCCGTCGAGGTACGCGATGCCGAGCCTCAGCCAGCCCTGCTCGGCGCAGCGCCGCGCCAGACCCGGCATGAACTCTGGGTAGGGCTCGCCGGTCTTCCAGCTGCTCCGATAGACGCGCTCGTAATCCGCCATTGCGCCCGCGACGTCCTCGGCGCGCGTGACGAGCGAAAACCGGAACCGGGGACTCGGCAGCAGCTTCTTCCGCTGCCGCGCGCCGGTGCGGGGCCGACCCTGGACGTATTGCTCGAAAGTCCGCGAGCCGACGTCCACGTACCAGTTGCCGAAAGAAAAGAACCGGTCGACGACGAATCCTTCGGCCCGGAGGGCGCGAACCAGCGCGTCGAAGCTTCGCGCCTCGACCGCCAGCGGATTCAGGCAAATCTCGTCCCAGCGCGAGTGATCCCGCGCGATCGCCTTTGCCAGCGCGCACAGCAGCGACTCCAGCTCCGGGTCGTCCGGGTCGACCACCGGTCCGAACAGCGAGCTGTAATAGTTCGACAGCGACATCAGCTTGCGCGCCGAGAATGTCCGAAGCGCAGCATGATGGGTGACCAGAACGGCCCTAGGCTCGCCGTCGCAACGAATCGTGTAGATGCGCAGCTTTTCCTCGGGCGCCAGCACGCACTCCACGAAGTTGGCGTACCAGGTCCAGGTGTTGAACACGCTCTGCCGCCCGGCTCTTGCGAACAGCGCACGGAACTCGCCGGGCAGCGCCTGAAGCGTGTCGTAGATCTGCAGGTCGTAGGAAGCGGCGCTCAACACCTGGTCGTCTCCATGGGCGCGGTTTCGAAATCGACGATGTCGCGGACCTGGCCGGCGATGCGCTCCAGCTCGTCCAGCTTGAGATCCTGGTGGCAGGGGAGCTGGAACACATGCGTCGCCCAGAGGTCCCCGACATCGCCCTCGAGATGCGGCGTGTCGGGCCAGACGTCATCCCAGCGGAACACCGGCACGCCCGCGTTGCGCAGCGCCGGGTAGCTCCGCGAGGGCTCGTCGACGTAGAGGGGCAGGACATACGGCACCACCCCCGGCGGCAGCTGCGAAAACAGCGGCCGCGCCTTGCGCAGCCCGCCCAGGGACTGCGCAAGAACGGCGTAGTTGCGCCGCCGCAGCGCGACGATGCGATCGGCGTGAACGCGATCGGCAATCCACACCGCCGCGGCCGCTGGCGACAGCTCCATCGCAGATGCCGGGGCCGACTTCCCGGGAAGCGCGCTGGTGGGCCTCCGGACCGACCTCTTTGCGGCGAACACCGCGCGCAGCATCGTATTGAGGCCCGGGAAGCGGTTGTGCCTTGCACCGAGCTCGACCGCGTCGACCAAGGCACGCAGCTCCGCCGACCAGCCGCGCGACGCAGCCTCGGGGCGCTCGAGCGGCCGGCTTTGCGAGACGATCAGGCCGCCCTCGGGAACCGGGAAGAATTTCGTCAGGCTGGCAATCGCCGCATCGCCCCATTGCCCGAGCGGCCGGCCATCCACCGCTCCAAAGAACGAATGGGCGCAGTCTTCGACCAGTGCGATTCCTTTTTCGTCGCAGAACCCGCGCAGCCGCGCCATCGGCTGAGGTCGACCGAAGTAGTGGGGTACCAGCATTGCGCGGACGCCCTCCAGGTTGCTCGCGCAGAGGCGTCCGAGGTCGGGCTCGCCGCCAGCGGCGAGCGCGTAGAACCGGGCGGACAGACCCTCGGCGACGAGCGGAGCGATCATGCTGGGGCAATGGTAGGTCGGCACGAGAACCGCATCGCCGGCTTTCAGCCCGAGCAGGCGCACGGCGCAGGTGATCGCGGCCTGGCCGCTTCTCGTGTGGCGGCGAAACCGGGCATCCAGAACGCTGGGCTCCGAGCTTTTGCGGACACCGGAAAAAGCCGCCCACCCGAGCACGGGTAGACGCGGCGGTTGCTGTTCCATCAGGGCACGACCGGTCATGGGTTTTTATTGCGCTCCATGCTTTGACAACGCACGATCGCTGTTGCATATTGCCGCGCCGATCGGCATCGCGCCGCGGCGCTCTCGCAGGGAACCTCGATGCTGCTGGACGAAGTGAAAACGGTGGTGGGCCGCACGCTGCAGCTCGGCAGCCGCGTGCAGGCGATGAACGAGTCGAGCGCGCTGCTCGGCGCGATACCGGAGCTCGACTCGATTGCGGTGGTCAACGTGATCACCGCGCTCGAGGAGCATTTCGACATCACCGTCGCGGACGACGAGATCGGCGCCGCTGCCTTCGAGACGCTGGGCAGCCTCGCCCGTTTCGTCGAAGGCAAGCTCGCCGGCTGAGGCGCGGCCGCGCGGTGCTGGAGGCCTTCTTCCTGCCGGCCGCGCCGGGCGAGCGCTTCTGCCTCGCCCATGCGCCCGCCCGCGAGCCGCGGGGCGCGATCGTGTATGTTCACCCGTTCGCCGAAGAGATGCACAAATCCCGCCGCATGGCGGCGCTCCAGGCGCGCTTGCTCGCCGCGCGCGGCTGGCTCGTGCTGCAGCTCGATCTCTTGGGCTGCGGCGACAGCCCGGGCGATTTCGGCGAGGCTCGCTGGGACACCTGGAGCCGCGACGTGCGCGCGGGCCTGGCGTGGGCCAGGGCGCGTACGGCCGGGCCGCTCGCGCTGTGGGGCTTGCGCCTGGGCGCAACGCTCGCATGCGAGCTCGCCGAGGACACGGCGCTCGGCGTCGAGCGCCTGGTGCTCTGGCAGCCGGTGACGAGCGGCGAGCAATTCCTTGCGCAGTTCCTTCGCCTGCGTCTCGCGGCCGAGATGCTCGACGGCGGTGCGGCGACGAGCGCCTCGGGTGAGTTGCGCGCGCAACTGGCGCAGGGGCGCGCGCTCGAGATTGCCGGCTATGACCTTCATCCGCACCTCGCGGCAGCGCTCGAACGCGTGCAGCTGGCCGCACTGCGGCCTGCGGCGAGGCGCATCGACTGGATCGAGGTCGCCGCCGACGCGGCCGCCGCGGTACGGCCGGGCTCGCGGCGCGTGGTCGAGCTCTGGCGCGCGCAGGGCTTGGATGTGCGCGCGGCGTCGGTCGCGGGCGAGGCGTTCTGGTCGACGATCGAGATCAGCGAGTGCCCGGCGCTGCTCGACGCCACCGAGATGGCGCTCGCGTGAAGGAGCAGGCGCTGGTCTTCGGCTGCGGCGGCGAGTCGCTGGTAGGCGTGCTGGCGCTGCCGGATGCGCCCAGCGTGCGCGGCGTGCTCATCGTGGTCGGCGGTCCCCAGTATCGAGCGGGCAGCCACCGCCAGTTCACCCTGCTCGCGCGCGAGCTTGCGAGAAGCGGCGTCGCTTCGCTGCGATTCGATTACCGCGGCATGGGCGACAGCAGCGGCCCGGCGCGCAGTTTCGAGGCGGTGGACGAGGACATCGGCTGCGCCCTCGAACGCCTGCTCGGCGCGGTGCCCGAGCTGCGCGAAGTGGTGATCTGGGGCCTTTGCGACGCGGCCTCTGCAGCGCTTTTCTATGCGCACCGGGACGCTCGCGTGAGCGGCGTGGTGCTGCTCAACCCATGGGTGCGCACCGAGCAGGGTATCGCCCAGGCGCACCTGCGGCACTACTACGGCCGGCGGCTGCTGGACCCGAGCTTCTGGCGCAAGGTTTTCTCGGGTCGGCTCGAGGTGCGCGCCGCGTTCGCCTCGCTTCGCAAATTCGTGGCGGACGCGGCCGCGCCGCGGCGGACGGCCGCCACGCTGCCCGAGCGCATGGAAGACGCGCTGCGGCGCTTCCGCGGTCGGGTGCTCCTGATCCTGAGCGGCAAGGACCTGACCGCGGACGAATTTCGCGGGGTGGTAAGCCGATCGCGGCGCTGGACCCGTCTGCTTGCCGAGGCGCGCATTGCCCGCCGCGAGCTCGCCGAGGCTAACCATACCTTTTCGCGCCGCGAATGGCGCGACCAGGTCGCGCGCTGGACCGCGGAATGGGTGAAGGACCAGTAATTCAGGCGCGCGCATAGGTGGCGGAAAGGCGCTTGGCGGCAAGGCGCAGGCCGAAGCGGAAGTGGCCGCGGTCCCACGGCGTGAAGCGCGGCAGCTGGAAGAGGTCGTCCCCGGGCCGCGCCGCTCCCCAGGCGCAGGACACGGCCGCCTCGAAGCCGAGCTCGCGCGCAAGCTCGGCGTGCTCCCGGCGGTAGTCGCGCAGCGGCATGCCGTTGGGATAGGCGAAAAGCCGCACCGGGGCGCCGGTAATCTCCTCCAGCCTCGCGCGACTCTGCGCCATCTCGTCGCGGGCCTGCCCGGCCGGAATTTCGGCGAGGATCGGATGGTTGACCGTGTGCGCCCCAACGCTCATGCCCGCTTCGTGCAGGGAGCGCACCTGGGCGCTCGTCATCATGAGCTCGCTCGGAACCGCCGCGCCCGCACGCCGCGCGATCTCGGCCGCGGCCTGGCGGCGCCTCTCGGGCTGGAAGTACTTGAGGCTCGAGAGGATGCGCTCGATGGTGCGCACGCGCTGCTCGGCGGCGCCCAGACGGTGATGCCCAAGGCCCAGGTCGTCGAGGTGCAGGTCGGGCCCGCCGGCGCGGCGCACCGCCTCGATCACCACGTCATTGAACATGCAGCCGCCGTCCAGAAAGCCGGTGGCGACGAAGAAAGTCGCCGGCAGCTCGAGGCGCCGCAGGATCGGCAGCGCGATCCCGCAGTTGTCCGCATAGCCGTCGTCGAAGGTGATGCACAGCGCGCGCCGCGGCAGCCGGTCCTCGCGCAAGGACTGCACCGCGGCAGCGAGCGGGAGGACGTTGAAGTTTGCCTTGACCCAGCGCATGCGCGCCTCGAACTCGGCGGCGTCCGGTTCGCTCGGGAGCAGCGGGTCCGGCCGAGGCAGCACGCGGTGGTAGGCCAGCACCGAGAGCGCCCGCGGCCCGGCGAGGTCCAGCAGAAGGTTCATACGGCAATGCGCAAGGCCGAAGCGCCCTCGCCGGCCTGCGCCGAGTTGCGCAGGAACGCTTCGAACATGAGCAGCGCCCAGATCGGCGCGCTGTGGTCACGCATGCCCGTGTCATGCTGTTCGACCAGCTGCTCCAGGTAGCGGGCGTTGAAGTACCCGGTGTCGGCGAGCGCCGAGCCGAGAAGCGAGTCGCGCACCCGGCCGCGCAGCGGGCCGCGGAACCAGCGCGCGACCGGCACGGCGAATCCCATCTTGCGCCGATAGAGGACCTCGGCGGACAGGTGAGGCTCCATGGCCTTCTTGAGGAGGCGCTTCGCTTCCCCGCCGCGAAGCTTGAGCGACGACGGCAAGGTGGCGAGCCACTCGACCAGAGGGTGGTCCATGAGCGGCTCCCGCACCTCGAGGGAATGGGCCATGCTTGCGCGGTCGACCTTGGTGTTGATATCGCCCACGAGGTAGGTCTTGAGGTCCAGGTACTGGATCAGACCGAGCGCATCGTCGGTGCCGGCCCGGGCCGCGTGGCGGTGGAACACCTCGACCGCGTTGTAGCCCCCGAGCCGGGCCTTGAATGCATTGCTGTAGAGGCGGCTGCGCATGGGGTCGCTCAGGATCGACATGCTGTGGAAGTACGCTTCGACCGAGCTGCGCGCGAGCGCCTCGAAGGTGGTCTTCGCGCGGAACACCTGGGGTGCCCAGTCCGCCTTCGGGTATACGCGCCCGAGCAGCCCGAATGCGGGACGGCGCACCGAAAGCGGCAGCATGCCGCGCAGCCGCTCCTCCGCCGTATGGAAGCGGTAGCGCCGGTAGCCGCCGAAGTTCTCGTCGCCCCCATCGCCCGAGAGTGCCACCGTGACGTGCCGCCGCGCGAGCTGGCAGACGCGGTAGGTCGGGATCGCCGAGCTGTCGGCGTAGGGCTCGTCGTAGGTCTGCGCGAGCACGTCGAGCAGCCCGAAGTCGTCGCTGTCGACGTTGTCGACGAAGTGCCGGGTGCGGTAGCGCTCGGCCACCTGGCGCGCGTATGCCGATTCATCGTACGCCGGGTCGCTGAAGGAGATCGAGCAGGTGTTGACCGGCTGCTCGCTCATCCCAGCCATGATCGCCACCACCGCGCTCGAGTCGACGCCGCCGGAGAGAAACGCGCCGAGCGGCACTTCGGAGATCATGCGCAGGCGCACCGACTCGCGCAGGCGCTCGACCAGCTCGGCCGAGGCGTCGACTTCGCCGATCGGGTTGTCGAGCGTGAAGCGCACGTCCCAATATTCGCGCGGCGCCGGCACCGGCTGGCCGCGTCGGATAGCGAGCGTGTGCCCCGGAGCCAGCTTGCGGGCCATCCTGTAGATCGTGCGCGGCTCGGGGATGTAGCCAAAGGCGAAGTAGTCCTCGATCGCCAGCGGGTCGAGCTCGCGCGCGAGGCCCGGGTGCACCGCGAGTGATTTCAGCTCCGAGCCGAAGACGAGCTGGCCGTCGCCGAGCACCGCGTAGTAAAGCGGCTTCACGCCCAGGCGGTCGCGGGCGAGGAACAGCGTCTCGCGATTGCGGTCCCAGAGCGCGAACGCGAACATGCCGCGGAAGCGCTCGACACAGGCCTCGCCCCAGGCCTCCCAGGCGTGCACGATCACTTCGGTGTCGCTCTTGGTGCGGAACACGTGCCCGAGCCGCACCAGCTCGGGGATGAGGGCCTGGTAGTTGTAGATCTCGCCGTTGAACACGACCACCACGCTGCCGTCCTCGTTGAAAAGCGGCTGCTGGCCGGTCGCGAGGTCGATGATCGAAAGGCGCCGGTGCGCGAGGCCCAGCCCGGGCTCGACATGCAGGCCGCCCGCGTCCGGGCCGCGATGGTGCTGCGCCTCGTTCATGCGCGCGAGGAGCTCGCGCGGCAGCTCGCGCCGGCCTTTCAGGTCCAGGATTCCGCTTATGCCGCACATCGTCAAAACCTCATAGTCGGGCGCGCAGCACTTTGCCGGCTGCGCTCTTCGGCAAACCATGCCGGAACTCGACCCGCGCCGGGACCTTGTAGTCGGCGATCAGACTGCGGCAGTGGGCGATGATCTCCTGCGCGGTGCAGCCTTGGGACGACACTACGATGGCGCACACCACGTCGTCGCCTTGCGGGCCGGGATCGGCGTGAACCACGACCTCGTCGACTTTCGGATGTTCCCGGATCGCGGCCTCGACTTCGTACGGGTTCACCTTGAAGCCGCCGCGGTTGATCATGAGCTTCTTGCGCCCGGTGATCCGGATATGGCCCTGCGCGTCTTTCGTGCCCAGGTCGCCGGTCAGATAAGCGCCGTCGCGGAAGCTCGCCCGCGTGGCCGCTTCGTTGTGAAGATAGCCCGCGGCGGCATAGGCGCTGCGAACGGCGAGCTCGCCTTCGGCACCGGGCGGCGCCGGCTGGCCTTGCTCGTCGAGCACACTCACCGACACGGCAGCGAGCGGCGTGCCCACGGAGTCGAGGCGGGAGCAGGGCTCGGCATCCCGGTTGAAGCTGATGGTGCCTGTTTCGGTCGATCCGTAGAGCTGCCGTACCGCGACGCCGTAGCGCTCGTTGAAATGTCGGGCGTCGGCCGCACGCAGGGGCGCGCTCGACGAGAAGGCCACCCGCAGGGAAGAGAGATCCACTTCGCCGCGGGCGGGCGTCTGGCCGAGCAACGCATAGATCTGCGGCACGCCGCCGAGGAACGTGATGCGCTCGCGGTGGACGAGCTCGAGCACCTCGCGGCGCTTGAACTCCTCGACCGGGTAGAGCGTCGCGCCGTTGTACATCGCCGCCATCATGGTCCGTACCATCCCGTTCACGTGGGAGAACGGCGCGGCGCCGAGGAAGCGATCGCGTTCCGTGGTATCGAACACCGCGCGCAGCGCCTCGAGCTCGGCGGCGAGGTGGGCATGCGTGCGCACTACGCGCTTGGGTTGCCCCGTCGAGCCCGAGGTGTACAGCTGCACCAGCGGCGCGGAGCCCGCGGCAGCGAGCGCCCGCCCTGTTCGTTTTCCCGCGCTGACGAGCGCCGCCCCGCCGCGGAAGGCGACGTGGACCACCGCCGGCGGGTTCTTCAGCTCGGGCAGGACCGCGGCGAGGTGCTCGGCGTACCTCGACTCCGTCACCAGCGCCACCGCGTCGAGGTCGTCGAGGTAATACTTGAGCTCCTGCGCGCGGTAGCGAACGTCGAGCGGCGCGACCACGCCGCCGAGCCGCGCCACGCCGAAGAACGCTGCCACGAAAGCCGCCGAGTTCGGCAGCAGGAGCGCGACCCTCTGCCCCGCCTGCCGCAGGCTCGGGTCCAGCACCTGAGAGATGCGCCCCGACCAGTCGAGCAACTCGTCGTACGCAGTGTCGCGCTCGGCCTCGCGGATCGCGCAGCGCCGCCCGAGGCCCGCCCAGAGGCTATCGAGCGTGTCGGAAATCGCGCGGCTGTTGCTCATGGCGCATCTGCTCCTTGACAAAGGCGGCCAGCGACGACACGTCGGCGAGGTGCTCGGGCTTCAGCACCCCGTCGTCGATGGTGAGGCCGAACTCCTCCTCGATCTCGTTGATGAGGCGCAGGACGTCGAGCGAGTCGAGTCCGACCCCGTCGCCCAGCAACGGCGTATGTGCATGGACCTCGGAGGTCGAAGCGCGGTCGACGCTGCGCTTGATCAGCTCGGCGAGCCGCTCGAGCAAGGTGGCGTCGCGGAAGCCAGGCGCGGGCTTCCCGGCAGCGGCCGCCGGGTGGCCGCGACGGCCGACGATACGCCCCGGATTCCCGGCCACGACGACGTTGTCCGGCATCGATTTCGTCACGACGGCGTTCGGGCCCACCCTCACGTTGCTGCCGACCCGGATCCTGCCGAGCAGCTTGGCGCCGGTGGCGGCGTACAGGCGGTCGCCGATCTGCGGCCGGTCGCCGCCGCCATGCATCTGGCCGATCACTACGCCGTGAACCAGGCGGCAGTGGTTTCCCAGGACGGCTTCGGCGCCGACCACGATGCCGTGCGGGTGGTAGACGACCAGTCCCTTCCCGATGCGAGCCCGGTGCGAAATCTGCGCGCCGGTGAGCGCCGCGCTGAGATAGTTGACGACGAGCGACACGGCCGACATGCCGTGCAGGTAGAACCAGCGGCTCACACGATAGAAAACGACGCTGTGCAGACCCGGATGGAGCAGCACGATGCCGAGCTTCGCCAGCAGGCCGTACTCCTGCCCCGTCAGCGCCTGTACATCCGAAAGGAGGTATTCGAGCATTATCGAAGCGGTGCCGCGTCGGTCTGGATGCCGCGTGCGCGCGTCGCGCGCAGCTCGGCAGCAATGGTCATCACGCGGCGCGCGTTCTCTCTCCAGGTCAGGCGCCGGTCCCTCAGCGTGGCGCGCGCCGCGGCCGCCAGGCGTTCGCGCAATGCGGTGTCGCGGGCCAGCCGATCGACGGCACGCGCCATGGCAGGCAGGTCACCCGGCGCAAACAGCAACGCGTTGTGGCCGTCGTTCAGCAGCTCGCGCACGTTGGGCTGCGCTGGCGCCACGATCGCACAGCCGCAGGCCATGTACTCGAACAGCTTCAACGGCGAGGCGTAGGAGGTCGCCGCGGGCTGCAGCGCGATGTCGAATGCCGCCAGCAGGCCCGGGATTCGATCGCGCTCGACCACGCCGGTCACCGTCACGCGCTCGGCGATGCCGAGATCCAGGGCCCGCGTCTCGATATCGCGCCGCGCCGGCCCGTCGCCGACGACCAGCAGATGGCGTACGGCGCCGTCCGGACCGGCCAGAAGATCGACCACCCCGTCCAGGCCGTGCCAGGAGCGCACGAACCCCGCGAAGCCGAGCACGAGCTTGCCGCTCAAGCCGAGCCGCTCCTTGGCGGCATCGCGCGCCGGCAGCTCGGCGAAGCGCGCTGCATTGATTGCGTTCGGAATGACATGCAGGCGTTCGTCCGGCACGCCGGCGGCGGCGACGATGTCGGCCAATGCGCGGCTTACCGGCAGGACGGCATCCGCGGAGCGCCATGCGTGGCGCTCCGTCCAGCAGGCGATGCGCTCCAGGGCGAGGCCGCCGTGCCGCCGCCGCTCCTCGTACAGCGGCGCATTGACTTCCAGCAGGTACGGCACCCCGGCGCGCCGGCGCAGCCAGGCGCCGGCGAGCAGGAACAGGTTGGATCGCTCGTACAGCGCGTCGGGGCGATGACGGCGCACTGCGGCAAGCAGCTTGCGGTACGCCACCACACTGTAGACGAGCTCGAGCGCCTCGTAGACCGCCTTGGGCAGGACCCGCTTCAGGGCTTCGATCCCGCGCGAGGTGCCGCCGAACTTCGCCTCTCGATGCGCGTGCGGCTCCACCACGATCACCTCGCAACCCTCTTCGCGCAGCGCCTGGATGAGCTCTTCGATATGGACTGCCTGCCCGTCCTTGGATTGCGTCCGATGGTGGTACAGGATCTTCACGTTGCGGCCCTCACCGTGCCGACAGCGCCTCGATGGCGGGCGGCAAGGGTATGCCGGCCGCCGCGAGGGCGCTCTCGTAGAGGTTGCAGTAGTCGCTGACCATGCGCTCCAGGCTGAAGCGCGACTCGGCCACTCGCCGGGCGGCCTTCGCCTGCCGCCGCGCGCGGGCGCGGTCGGCGAAGTGCGCGACCAGCGCTTCCGTGAGCGCCTGGACGTCGCCCGGCGGCACGAGCATTCCGGTCATCCCGGATTCGATGAGCTCGCCGTTGCCGCCGACGCGGGTGGCGACGATCGGCAGGCGGCTCGCCATCGCCTCGAGCAGCGTGTTGGAGATTCCCTCGCCGAGCGAAGGCAGGGCGAAGCAGTCGAGGCCTTGCATGACGTCGGCGATGTCGGCGCGCTCGCCCGCGAGCCAGACCTGGTCACGCAGGCGGAGAGCTTCCACCAGCTGCTCCACCGACGAGCGCGCCGGTCCGTCGCCGACGAGCGCAAGACGCAGCCGCGCGGAGGCTCCCGCACGCTGGCGGCCGCGCGAGAAGGCGTGCAGCAGTGTCGGCAGGTCCTTCACGGGATCCATGCGACCGATCCAGCCGACGACGAAGTCGGCCGGGTCATCGAAGGGGCAGCCGGCAATCGGCTTGCGCGTCTCGGCCGGCCGGAAGCGCTCGGTGTCGACCCCGTTGTAGATCTGCGAGATGCGCGAGGCCTGCACGCCGACCTGGCGCTCGAGGTACTCGGCCAGGTGCCGCGACAAGGCGACGTAGCGGTGCACGAACGGTCGGTACAGGCGTCGTACGTAGCGGTAGCGGCGCCGGCGGCCATCGGGATCCTCCCGGTTCCAGCCGTGCTCGCCGTGTATCCGCACCGGTACACCCGCCGCCCATGCCGGCACGGCTGCTTCCAGCGCGCCGAGATTTCGCGTGTGCACGACTGCCGGGCGAAGCTGGTGGAACAGGCGGTAGAGGCGCGGATAGTCGCGCACGAGGTGCCCCGGGCGCTTGTCGAGCTCGATGAACTGCACGTCGGCCCGCTCCACGCGCTCTGCGAAGCGCCCCGAGACCCGTGTGAGCGAGACGATCGCGTGGCGCCAGCGCTGGGCGGGCATGCGGTTCAAGAGGTTCACCAGGCCGTTTTCCAGGCCGCCTACCGAAAAGCCGTGCACCACGTGAGCGATGAGCGGGGTCTGCGGCTTCAGCGTACGCTCCCCTGCCCGCTCACGGCGAGGCTTTTCTCGATCGACGGCAGCATGTCGCGCACGAACAGGCGCAGCGTGTCCGCCGCCGCTTCAGGCTGCGCGTCATACGGCGCCGCGAGGACGATGACCGCTGACTCGTCGGCGCGGCCGAGAAGCTTGTCGCGCGCGAGCAGCGCTTTTGCAAGGTAGGGATTGCTTAGATCCCGGCCGCCGATGCGATACCAGTCCCAGACGAGCAGTCTGTCGGCGCTCGAGCGCAGGCGGCTCTCGCGCAGCTCGATCATGCCCTCCGCCAGCCGCTCGTCGTGGATTGCGCTCGCCGTGGCGGACCATGGCGAATCCGCGGCGCCGGCGACCTGGTTCTGCGAGCTCACGAGCTCGGCGCCCTGGCGCTGGTTCCGATAATGCGCCAGGAACACCGCTACGACGCGGGCGTCATTGCGATAGACCGCAAGCACGGAACCTGCCGCGCCGCCGTAATGCGGTCGCCATTGCACGGGGAGCTGCGGGGTAGCCGACCAGCCCGACGTCGCTTCCGGTGCGCTGAGCGAGATCGGCTTCGGATCGCCGCCCTCCAGATATTGCGCGTAGATCGGCCAGGCGGAGACCAGCGCCGCCACGCCGAGCGCCGCGCCGGCAAAGCGTCGCGGGCTTGCAGGGTCCATGGGTTGGAAGCGGTACGCCGGCTGGAGGTCGCGCCAGAACCAGCCCAGCCAGAACAGCAGCCCGATCACGACACCGAAAAACACCCAGCCGTAAATGAAGTGATCGACGCCGACCGCGAGGTTCATGCCCGACAAGTGCCCGATCATCACGATCATGTAGGCGCGCAGAAAGTTCGCGACGATGGGGACGATCACCGACAGCGCGAGGAAAAGCGCCCGCTTCCACCAGGCGCGATAGGTGAGGTAGGCGAACAGCACGCCGACCGTGACCGATGCGATGAGGTAGCGCAGCCCGCTGCAGGCTTCCGCCACCGACCACTCGCCGGAGGGAATGGCGAAGTACGTGCCTTCACGGTACACCGGGATGCCGGTGAGCCGCAGGGCGGCCACGGTGAAGTCCGCGGTCCATTCCATCAGCCGCGGCAGGAACGCCTCGCCGAATGGAACGCAGAGAAACAGGAACACGAGCGGAAACGCGAGCGCCCAGGCCACGCGCCGGCCGGTCAGGGCCAGCACCACCCCCGGCACCATGGCCACGAGCGCGTACTGCATGAGGACCTGCACCTGAGCCGCCTCGGCCGCGAGCCAGGCAAATCCCGCGGCGGCGAGCAGCAGGAACCCCAGGGCGTCCGGCCTGGGAGTCAGCGCGGCGACTTCACGGCGCTTCGTCCAGACCAGGATGAGCGTGATCGGAACGATGAGATAGCCGTGGGTAAAGGTGTCCGAGCTTCGCCAGATCGCCGCGATCGATTTGGCGGTGTCCCAGTACACGGCCAGGATGGCCAGCACCGAGGCGGCGAGAAGCGGCAGGCCGCAGCGCCAGCCGCGCCCGAGGACGCGCGGGCTCAACGCGCGGTCGGCGCTCTGGAGGACGTGATCGGGCTCGAAGTTCATACGGCAATCACGCTTTGCGGGGCAGGCAAGCGCGCCCCGCCGAGAAGCTCTTCCAGCTGCTGCAGGCTGTGCAGCCAGGCATAGTCGCGCACGATCCGCTCGCGCGCGTGCTGCGCGATTCGTTGTGCGTGCGGCGGTTGCATGGCCCAAAGCGTTGCAGCGGCGAAGCCGCCCGCGTCGGAAGCCACGGCGAGATCGGTCCCAGGGCGCGCCGAGAGCGCCGACGCGCAGGCTGCGCTCGCGACCACGGGCTTCGCCATGGCCATCGCCTCGAGTACCTTGTTCTGCACTCCGCGTGCGACGCGTAGCGGTGCGACCACCACTGCGGCGTGCTGCAGATAGGGGCGCACGTCGGGCACCCGGCCGGTAACCGTCACGGCGGCATCGCTCGCCAGCGCCCGCACCGAAGCGTCGGGATTCATTCCCACGATGTAGAAGCGCGCCGCCGGCTGCGCGCTGCGGATCGCCGGCAGCACCTCGCGCGCAAACCATACGACTGCGTCCACGTTGGGCCAGTAGTCCATCGAGCCCGTGAACACGACGGCGCGCTCGCCGTGCGCGAATGGCGACGGAAAAGCATGCGCCGGAGAAAAAAAATCGGCGTCCACGCCGTTGCGGATGACCATGACGCTTCGCGCGCACTCGGGAGCGCTGTGCCGGAAGCGCTGCGCCTCCTCTTCGGTGACGAAGACGCTCGCGCGCGCGCTTTTCGCAACCTGGCGCTCGTGCGCGAGCAGGCAGCGCGCCTCGCGTCCATAGACCGCCGAGGCGGGCCAACCCCGGCGCGCGGCGTAGTCGTCCCACTTCGCCGAGTCCATGTCGACGAAATCCACGAAGCTGTCGACCCGCGGCAGCCCGAGCGCGTACTGCGCCATGGCCGACGAATAGACGAATGCCCGGCGCACATCGTAGCGGCGCGCGGTCTCCGCGCTCCAGGCGGCGAGCCGCCGGCTGCGGAAGTACGGCAGGCTCAGCGCCTCGCCGCTCAGCAACGCGCTCAGGCTGCGCGCCCGCTGGCGCCAGGGCGTGAGCGTCTCCACGTGCACTTCGGAGCAGAACGACCGCACGGCGGGCACGTGCTCCTCGTCCGCCGGGTCGTCGATGAAGGTGCCCAGGAAGACGCGGTAGCGCTGCGCCAGGTGCTTGAGGAAGTGGTACGAGCGCACCTTGTCGCCCTTGTTGGGCGGGTACGGCAGGCGGTGCGCCAGGAAAAGCAGCGGTTCCATCAGCCCAGGCTCTTCACGAGATGCGGCCCGATCGCGTTCGCCACCGGCACCGGCAGGCGCTTCCACAATGCGATGAAGGCGCGGTACTTGGGGTTGAGCGGATTGTTTTGCGGGATGCTGGAGCGCCGGTAAAGGCAGTACTCGTAGGCGAGCGGCGCGGGCTCGAAGCCCCAGTTTCTCTTGAAGTCGAAGGGACCGGTCCCCTGCTTGCTGCGGCCGAAGTCGAAGATGCGGATGCCTCTCTCGCAC
>DATNCP010000036.1:0-24641 GCA_035607175.1 Burkholderiales bacterium | reverse complement strand
GTTGGGCAGCGTGATCTCCACCTGCATGGTGCGCGTGGTGGCGTCGATGGAGGCCGCGGTGCGCGAGATCTCGCCCTTGAAGCCCGAGCCGCGCAGCTCGGTCTGCGTCACCACCACCTGCTGGCCGACCTTGACCAGCTGCGCGTAGGACTGCGGCACGTTGACGTACACGCGCAACGGGTCGGTCTGCGCCAGCACGAAGAGCGCGCGGCCGGCGCCGCCGCCGGCGTCGATCAGGTCGCCGGTGTCGACATTCCTCTTGGTGATGATGCCGGCGAAGGGCGCCAGCACGCGCTTGAAGCCCTCGAGCTGCTTCAGGCGCTCGACGTTGGCGTCGGCGGCGGCGAGGTTGGCGCGCGCCTGCGCATCGGCGCTGCGCTTCTCGTCGAGCTCCTGCTGCGACACCACGTCCTTCTTCTTCAGCGCTTCCCAGCGCTCGAGCGTGCTGCGCGCGAGGTCGAGGCTCGAGGCCGCCTGGTTGCGCGCGGCGACCGATTGCGAGAGCTGCTGGTCGATCTCCGGCGTCTCGATCTCGGCCAGCAGGTCGCCCTGCTTGACGCGGGTGCCGATGTCCTTGTGCCATTTCTTCAGGTAGCCGCTGGCGCGCGCCGAGATCGGCGCCTGCACGAAGCCCTGCAGGGTGCCGGGCAGCGCGAGATTCAGGCCCGCGCCGTCGGTGTTGGGCGTGGCGACCCGCACGTAGATCTTGTTGCGCTCCTGTGCGCCGGCCTCGAGCGTGCGGGCGTTCGAGATGCGGCTGAACACCGTGCGCCCGCCGAGCAGGGCGAGCAGCACGAGCGCCGTGACGGTCAGGACCTTGGCGCGGCGGAGGGTTCTTGCGTTGTCTGCCATTGCGATTTCCGTTTCAACAGCCACAGGTGAACGGCGGTATAGACCGCCGGGACGAAGAGGAGGGTGGAGACGGTGGCGAACACCAGGCCGCCGATCACCGCGCGGCCGAGCGGCGCGTTCTGCTCGCCGCCTTCGCCCAGGCCGAGCGCCATCGGGATCATGCCGATGACCATGGCGAGCGCGGTCATCAGCACCGGGCGAATTCTGGTGGAACCCGCCGCCAGAGCAGCGGCAAGCGGTTCGCTGCCCTCGTCGCGCTGCTGGCGCGCGAAGGAGATGAGCAGGATGGAGTTGGCGGTCGCCACGCCCATGGTCATGATCGCTCCGGTAAGCGCCGGCACCGAGAGCGTGGTTCCCGTGATGAACAGCATCCAGGCGATGCCGCCGAGCGCGGCGGGCAGCGCGCTGATGACGATCGCGGCGTCGATCCAGGACTGGAAGTTCACCACGATCAGCAGGTAGACCAGCACGATGGCCATCAGCAGGCCGACGCCGAGGCCGACGAACGAGTTCTGCATCGTCTCCACCTGGCCGCGGATCTTCACCTGGCTGCCGCGCGGCAGTTTCGGCTTCACCTCGTCGACCAGCTTGCCGACTTCCTTGGCCACGCTGGCGAGGTCGGTGCCCTGCACGCTGACGTAGACGTCGAGCGCGGGCGTGATGTTGTAGCGCGAGACCACCGGCAGCTGCTTGCCGCTGCGCGCCTCGACCAGGTTGCCGAGCAGCTGCGTCTGCACGTTCGCCGCGCCGGCGCCGGTCGCCGCCACCGGCATGTTGAGCAGCGAGTCGAGCGAATCGAGGCTGTGCTGCGGCGCCAGCACCTGGATCTGGTAGACCACGCCGTTCTGCGGGTTGAGCCAGAACGCGGGCGCGGTCTGCGAGCTGCCCGACAGCGAGAGCAGCACGTTCTGCCCGACGTTGAACGCCGACAGGCCCACCTGCTGCAGCCGCGTGCGGTCCATCTGCAGGTCGATCGCCGGCCCGTCCATGCGCTGGTGCACGTGCGCGTCGACCGCGCCGGGAATTTTCTGGATCTTCTTGGTCAGGTCTGCGGCGAGCGCGTAGTTGCCGGCCAGGTTCGGCCCGGTGAACTGCACGTCGATTGCCGCCGGCAGGCCGAAGTTCAGGATCTGCGTGACGATGTCGGCCGGCTGGAAGAAGAACTCGATGCCGGGGAAGCGCTTCGGCAGCTCGGCGCGCAGCAGGGTCACCAGGTCGTCGGTCGGCCGGTGGCCGTGCTTGAGCGACATCAGGATCTCGCCGTCGAGCGTGCCGATGGTGCCGGCGTTGCTGTAGGACAGGTTGATGCTCGAGTTGGGCACGCCGAGGTTGTCGAGGATGGTGTCCAGCTCGCCGGCCGGGATCAGCGCGCGGATCTCGGCCTCGATGCGGTCGGCGATGCGCGCGGTCTCCTCGATGCGCGTGCCGGTGGCGGCGCGGAAATGCAGCCGGATCTGGCCGGCGTCGACGCCCGGGAAGAAATCGCGCCCGAGCACCGGGTAGAGCAGGCAGGAGAGGGCGCAGAAGGCGAAGAACGCCGCGCTGAACGCGCGCCGCCTCTCCAGCACCGCGGACAGCACCGTGGTGTAGGCCTCGCGCATGCGCTCGAACTGGGCGTTGAACCAGCGGTAGAGCGCGAAGCCCCGGGTCGGCGTGCGCATCATCAGCATCACCAGCGTCGGCACCAGGGTCCGCGACAGGATGTAGGACGCGATCATGGCGAAGCACACCGCCTCGGCCATGGGCACGAACAGGAAGCGCGCTACGCCGGTGAGGAAGAACATCGGCACGAAGACGATGCAGATGCACAGCGTCGAGACGAAGGCCGGCACGCCGATCTCGCCCGCGCCGACCAGGATGGCGCGGTTCAGCTCTTCGCCCGCGTGCAGGTGGCGCTCGATGTTCTCGATGGTGACGATCGCCTGGTCGACCAGGATGCCGACCGAGAGCGCGAGGCCCCCCAGCGTCATGATGTTCAGCGTCTCGCCCAGCGCATACAGGATCAGGATCGAGACCAGGATCGAGAGCGGGATGGTCAGGGCGATGATCAGCGTGCTGCGCCAGTTGCCGAGGAAGAGGAGCACCATCGCCGCGGTGAGCAGCGCCGCGATCAGCGCCTCGAGCACCACGCCTTCGATCGCCGCTTCGACGAACAGCGACTGGTCGAACAGCGTCTGCACCTTGATGTCCGGCGGCAGGAGCGCGGTGGCGACCGGCAGCTTGTCGCGCAGGTTCTGCACGATGTCGAGCGTCGAGGCGCCGCTGTTCTTCATGATCGAGATCAGCACGCCGCGCTCGCCGTCGCGGCGCACGATGTTGGTCTGCGGCGAGAAGCCGTCGCGCACCTGCGCCACGTCGCGCAGGTAGGTCGTGGCGCCGCCCTGCGTGCGCACCGGCAGCTCGTTGAGGCCGGCGATGGCGTCGGGCGACGCGTTCATGCGCACCGTGTACTCGATCTCGCCCAGCTTCGCGGTGCCCGAGGGCAGAATCAGATTCTGCGTGTTCACTGCGTTGACCACGTCTGCCGGCGCGAGGCCGCGCGCTTGCAGCGCGTGCATGTCGAGGTCGACCGAGATGACGCGGATCTTGCCGCCGTAGGGAAACGGGATGGCGACGCCGGGGATGGTGACGAGTTGCGGGCGCAGCTGGTTCACCGCGTTGTCGAACACCGTCTGCTCGGGAAGCGTCGGGCTCGAGAGCGCGAGCTGGATGACCGGGATGCTCGAGGCGGAGTACTTGATGATGAGCGGCGGCGTGATCCCCGGCGGCAGCTGGCGCACCTGCGGCTGCATGGCCGCCACCACCTGCGCGATCGCGGTCTGGATGTTCGCCGTCTGCTGGAAGTAGATCTTGATCACGGTGCTGCCCACCAGCGAGGTCGACTCGATGTGCTCGATGTCGCTCACCGTGGTGGTCAGGCCGCGCTCGCTCGAGGCGGCGATGCGCTGCCCCATCTCCTGCGCGGGCAGGCCGTTGTAGTTCCAGATCACGCTGATCACCGGAATGTCGATTTCCGGGAAGATGTCCATCGCCATGCGGGCGAGGACGAGCGGCGTGGCGAGCACGATCAGCATCGCCATCACGATGAACGTGTACGGCCGGCGCAACGCCAGCGCGACTACCGACAGAGAGTCCTGACCCTCAGCTTTCAATCCCGCCCCCGGCCGCTATTGTAGAGACAGCGGGATAAAAGCCCTAGCTTCGCTTCGGCGACCAGCCATAGGCTTTCGCGCAGGCGCCGCCCATCAGCATGGCGCGCTCGCTCGCGTTCAGGCGGTCCGTCCTGAGGAACGGCTCGACGGCCTGCTCGTAGTTGACCACCGCGAAGGCGCGCGTCCAGTCCGTCCCCCACAGGCAGCGCTCGAAGCCCCATGCATCGAAAATGCGGGCCAGCGGATCCCAGATGTCGGCAAACGGGTAACGCTCGCGCGAAAGCGTGCAGGCGCCGCTCACCTTGATCAGCGCATTCGGTCGCTTGGCGAGCGCCAGGATCCTCGGCAGGTCGGCCCAGGGCTCCGGCGGGGCCGGCGGAGTGCGCGGCTGCAGAAGCGCCATGTGGTCGATGATGAAGCGGGTGTTCGGATGGCGGTCGATGAGCGTCGTGCCCAGCTCGATGTTTCCCCAGAAGAGCAGATTGACCGGAAAGCCATGCCGTGCGGCTTCGCGCGCGATGCGCTCGAGGCCGGGATCGCCCGGCCGCAAGCTCGCCTCGCGCGTGGTCATCATGATGCGCACGGCCACCGCGCCCGGCTGCTTCTTCCATTCGGCGATGACTTCGCCGACCGCCGGATCGCCGGGATCGACCGGCTTGATGATCGCGAACCGCCCGGGATGCTTGCGCTGCACCTCGACCGAATAGCTCCCGTCGTACTGATAGAGGGAAAAGGCGGAGATGAAGATGGCGCCATCGACCCCGACCTTGTCCATCGCGGCAACCATCTCGTCGCCGGTGACGTGGGGCGGCCAGTTCGGCACGGAGTGCCAGGGCCGCTTGGGCGTGTTCGCTTCGTAAGCGTGGACCTGCGAGTCGATGATCGGCATGGTGATAATTTACTGCAGACATGCGCCTATTCCGCGACGGGCCGCTGACGCGCCGCGAACCTGAGACCATCCGTTACGCCATGGGCCGCTGCGCCGTGGGACTACTGCTCGTGGCCTCGAGCGGGAAGGGCATCGTCTCGATCATGGTGCGGGACACGCGCTCGCGGCTGATCCGCGACCTCGGCACGCGGTTTCCCAAGGCGAACCTCGTGCGCGACGAACAAGGCGGCAAGGCCACGGTCGCGAAGGTCGCCCGGTACATTGCGGCGCCGTTCCGGCCTTTCGCGCTGCCGCTGGATATCCGCGGCACGGATCTGCAGCAGCGGGTGTGGAGCGAGGTGCGCAAGATCCCCTTCGGCGAGACCTCCACCTACGCGACGATCGCCGCGGCAATCGGCGCGCCCAAGGCCATCCGCGCCGTCGCCAGCTCCTGCTCGCGGAGCTGGTTCGCCTTCGCCATCCCCTGCCACCGCGTGCTCCACACCGGCGCGACGACCGGGCGCCGCCGCGAGGGCCGCCAGTACGATTGGGTGGCCTACGAGGCGAAGCTCGCCGAGAAGCGGCGGTAGTCATGCGGCAACCCGTATACTCTTACGCCATCATGAAAAGTCCCGGGATGCGGCGTGGACGCGGTCAAGACGGCTAAACGCACGTTGGACATCCTGGAGGCGTTCGCGGCGAGGCGGGAACCTCTCACGCTCAGCGAGCTCGCGCGGCATATCCAGTCCCCGGTCAGCAGCTGCCATGGCGTGATCCGCACCCTGAAGGCGCGCGGCTACGTCTACCTGCTCGACAAGCGCCGCTACTACCCGACCCGCAAGCTGCTCGACCTCGGCAGCCGCATCTCCCCGCACGACCCGCTGATGGAGCGGCTGCTGCCGCACCTCGAGGCGCTGCGCAAGCGCACCGAGGAGACGGTGCTGATCGGCAAGCGCGAGGACGACGAGATCCTCTACGTGGTCACGATCGAAAGCCTGCAGACGATCCGCTACACGCTGCATGCAGGCACGCGTCGCCCGCTGCACGCCAGCGCGGTCGGCAAGGCGCTGCTCGGCGCTTTGCCCGACGAGCGCCTGATCGAGGATCTGCGCCGGCTCAAGCTGAAGCGCTTCACCGCAGGGACGCTGGACGCCGATGGCTTGCTCGCGGACCTGCGCAAGTCGCGCCGGCGCGGCTACTTCGTCACGCGAGGCGAATTCGACACCGCCGGGATGGGCGTAGCGCGGGCCTTCGCGGTGCAGGACGAGGCTTTCGCCGTCGGCGTGGCGGGGCCGCTGGAGCGGGTGAAGCGGAAGCTCGAATCCGTCGGCAAGGCGGTGGTGGAGACCGCCGCGGCCATGGAACGCGCCGCGGCGCGCGCCTAGCTCAGCGCTTCCCCCACTTTTTCTCCTCGACGGTCTGCTCCTCGACCTTGTAGAACTCGTCGAGGCCGACCAGCGTCTCGATCTCGTGGCGCGCGTCGGTGCACTGCTTCGCGGTCAGGCCGGTGTAGCCGCCGGTGCGCTTGATTTCCTGGTAGGCGCGCTTGGCGAAATGGAAGCTCGCCAGCAGATAGGTGAGGGCGTCGATCGCCGCCTTGTAGCCCATGTCGGCGAGCTGCGGCCCGGTCGGCAGCGGCCGCCCGTCGCGGTTGCCGCGGCTGATCACGTAGACGAGCGGGATCCTGCACTGCTTGGGCGCCTTCTTCATCTCCTCCAGGTCGCGCGGAAAGATGAGGCCCATGTCCGCGCCGGCGTCGGCCGCGGCGTTGACGCGCCAGGCCGCTTCCTTGAGGCCCATGAAGCGGCAGGTGTCGGTGCGGGCGATGACGACGAAGTCGGGATCGGACTTGTCGCGCTGCTTGCAGGCGAAGGCGATCTTGTCGACGAACTCCTTGCGCGGGATCGCGTGCGCCACGTACTTGTGATAGTGGGCGCGCTTCGGATAGAGCTGGTCCTCGATGTGCGTGCCGGCGATGCCGGCGCGGATGAACTCGCGCACCGTGCGCATGGTGTGCAGCGGCTCGCCGAAACCGGCGCCGCCGTCGGCGACCAGCGGAATATCGATCGCCGCCGCCACGTCGCCGGCGGTCTCGACCTGCTCGTCCATGGTCAGCATCGGCTCGGAGGTGCAGCGCGAGCCGCCGGTGACGAAGCCGCCGGTGTAGACCGCGTCGAAGCCGATGTCCTCGAGCAGGCGCCCGCCGAGCGCATCGTAGGCGACCGGCATGTAGACGAACTCCTTCTTCTTCAGGAGCTTTCGCAGGGCCGCAGTTTTTCGCATGGTCTGTTTCATCGTTTTTCCTAGTTGAGGATCTTCAGGGCTTCCGCGGTCCATTGGTCGCGGTATTTGTCCATCTCCGCCGCGTCCCACCAGTGGTACTTGATCTTCGACAGGTCGTCGCCCTCGATGCTGGTGAAGTCCTTGCGCAGCGAGAAATGGCCGAGGCGGTTGATCGCCTTCTGCCCTTCGAGGCTCGTCAGCCAGTCGACGAACAGCTTCGCCAGCGCGGGGTTCGGGCCGTTCTTGGTGATGCCGAGGCCGATCGGCAGCAGCGAGCCGCCTTCCTTCGGGAACGCCTCCTTCACCGGCGCGCCCTTGCCGCCGGGGTAGGGACCGTCGCGGCGCACCAGCGCGGAGATGTCGACGCCGATGGCACGCTCGCCCGCCATCAGCTGGTTGTGCGTCGTGCCGTGGCTCTGCGTGATCATGACGTCGTTCGCCCGCGCCTTCTCGAACCAGTCCTTGCCGAACAGCTTGTACATGCTGAAGACGAAGTAGTAGTGGCCGCCGCCGACCTTCGGATCGGGGATGCTCACTTTGCCTTTCCACTTCGGGTCGAGGAGATCGCGCCAGCTCGTCGGCACCTCGCTCGGCTTCACCAGCTCCGGGTTGTAGGCGATGTACTGGTAGTACGCCGTGAAGAACATGTGGCTGCAGTCCTTCGACAGCGCCTCCGGCCGGTAGTCCTTGAAGTTCGGGCTGCAGTAGGCGGTGAGCTTTCCTTCGCGCGCCAGCTTGAGGAACATGCCCGGATCGCCGAGGAACATGACGTCGGTGCTGACCTTGCCGGCGCGCAGCTCCTGGTCGTAGAGGCTCACCATGGCGCCGGTCTGGCCGCGCACGATCTTCAGCGTCAGGTTCCTCGCCCGATGCGCCTCGTTGAAGGCGCGCGTCATCGCCAGGCCGATCGGCTCGAAGAGAACGCTGTGAACGACGATGTCGGCGCCCCTTGCGGTCGCGGAGACCAGAAGCGCAAGGGCGAGAACGAGCCTCATCCTAGTTCCCCGTCAGGATCTTCTGCGACTCGGCGGTCCACTGGTCGCGGTACTTGTCCATCTCCGCCGCGTCCCACCAGTGGTACTTGATCTTCGCCAGGTCATCGCCCTCGATGCTGGTGAAGTCCTTGCGCAGCGAGAAATGGCCGAGGCGGTTGATCGCTTTCTGCCCCTCGAGGCTGGTCGCCCACTCGATGAACACCTTCGCCCCCGCCGGGTTCGGCCCGCCCTTGGTGATCGCCATGCTTCCCGCGAGCAGCGCGCCGCCCTCCTTGGGGAATGCCTCCTTCACCGGCGCTCCCTTGCCGCCCGGGTAAGGACCGTCGCGCCGCGCGAGCACCGAGATGTTCACGCCCATCAACCGCTCGCCCGCCATGATCTGGTTGTGCGTCACGCCGTGGCTCTGGGTGAGCAGCGGGTCGTTGGCGCGCACCTTCTCGAACCACTCCTTGCCGAAGAGCTTGTACATCGTGAAGACGAAGTAGTAGTGGCCGCCGCCGACCTTCGGGTCGGGGATGCTGATCTTGCCCTTCCACTTGGGATTGAGCAGGTCGTTCCAGCTCGTCGGCACGTCGGCGCCCTTCACCATCTCCGGGTTGTAGGAGAGGTACTGGTAGTAGGCGGTGACGTGGATGTGGGTGCAGTCCTTCTGCAGCGCCTCGGGGCGGTAGTCCTTGGCGTGCGGGCTGCAGTAGGGCGTGAGCTTGTTCTCGCGCGCGAGCTTGAGGAAGAGCCCCGGGTCGACCATGAACATGACGTCGCCGCTCACGCGGTTGGCGCGCAGCTCCTGGTCGTAGAGCGCCGCCTGCTGGCCGGTCTGGATGCGCACGACCTTGACGCTCAGCTTGTCCTTCGCGTAGCGCTCGTTGAACGCTTTCGTGATCTGCGTCGCGAGCGACTCGAACAGCGCGCTCTGGACGATGATCTCGCCGCTCTTCGTCGCGGCCGCCTCCTTGATCAGCTTCGCGTCCTGCGCCGCCGCCGTGGCGGCGAAGGCGGCGAGTGCTGCACCTGCGATGAATGCTCTCATGTCGTCCTCCTCCTTATTCGCGTAGCAGGATGCACCTGCGGGGATCTGCGGCCAGCGTCACGCCGGCGCCGGCCGGGTAGTTCTCGCTCGGCGGCGCGTGCAGCTCGACATTCAATCCGCCGAGCTCCGCGCGGTAGATGATCGATTCGCCGACGTAGGTGGCGATGCGGATCGTCGCCGGCCAGGCGTTGGCGCCGGCCGGCTGCCCGGCGCGGATCTGCATCGCCTCGGGACGGATCGAGACCCACACCGCATCGCCGGGGCCGACGCCGTCGGCCAGCGCGACGCGCACTTCGACCCCCGAAGCGGTGCGCACCAGCGCGCCCGCGCCGTCCTTCGCCGCGACCTTGCCCTGCAGCAGGTTGGTCGTTCCCATGAAGCCGGCGACGAAGGTGTTGGCGGGGTGCTCGTAGATGTCGCGCGGGCTGCCGACCTGGCGCAGCGAGCCCTTCTCCATGATGGCGATGCGGTCGGCGATCGCCATCGCCTCGGCCTGGTCGTGCGTCACGTAGACGGCGGTGAAGCCCAGGCGGCGCTGCAGCTCCTTGATCTCGATGCGCATCTGCAGCCGCAGGTTGGCGTCGAGGTTGCTGAGCGGCTCGTCGAAGAGCAGCAGCTTCGGCGCGCCGACCAGGCTGCGCGCGAGCGCGACGCGCTGCTGCTGGCCGCCGCTGATCTGCGAGGAGTAGCGCTCGGCGAGCGGCTCGAGCTGCACCAGCTTCAGCGCTTCGAGCACGCGTTTGTGCACCTCGTCGCCGCGCAAGCCCATCGCGCGCAGCGGGTAGGCGCCGTTCTCGAACACGGTCATGTGCGGCCAGACCGCATAAGACTGGAACACCATGCCGATCTCGCGCTTCTCCGGCGGCACGAACACGCCGTCCTCGATCGCCGTGATCATGCGCTCGCCGATGCGGATGCGGCCGCTGGTCGGGCGTTCGAGCCCGGCGATGCAGCGCAGGCAGGTCGTCTTGCCGCAGCCCGACGGGCCGACCAGCACCAGCATCTCCCCTTGCCTGGCGTCGAGCGATACGGCGTTGAGCGCGCTGACCTCGCCGAAAGTCTTGCTGAGGTTTTCGACCGTGATCATCGCGCGGTTACCTATAGGCCGGCGAAAGATCGACGCGGAAGCCCCATTTGAAGAGGGCGATCACCGCCAGCATGATCAGGCTGAGCAGCAGCGCGCCGGCGCTCATGACGTTGAGGTAGCCCTCGGTCCACTGCTCGAAGATGAGCACCGGGAAGAGTCGGGTGTTGATCGAGGTGAGCAGCACCGCGGCGCTGATCTCGCGGATGAAGATGATGAAGAGCAGGATCCAGGTGGAGTAGATGCCCGGCCTGAGCAGCGGCAGCACGACGCGCACGAAGGTGCGCAGCCACGAGGCGCGGTGCACGCGGCTCGACTCCTCCAGCTCGGGGTGGATCTGCACGATGGTGGCGCCGAGGGCGCGCACGCCGTAGGGCATGAAGAGCGTGAGGTAGGCGATGATCAGCACCCAGATGCTGCCCCAGACCGGCCAGGTGATGTAAGCCCAGATCATCGCGAGGCCCATGACGATGCCCGGGATGCCGATCGGCATCACCGACACCTGCTCGAGGAAGCGCCGCCCCGGCGCGTTGCTGCGGTGGATGATGTAGGCGATGACGGCGGTAAGGACGACGCAGAAGGTGGCGCCGAAGGTCGACAGGTAGAGCGAGCGCAGCAGCGTTTGCAGGAGATCGGCCTTCTCGAAGAAGGCGGTCCAGTTGTCGAGCGTCCAGAGGCCGAACTTCGGCGTCGGATACGGCTGCAGGCTGGTCTTGATCAGCACCAGTCCCGGCAGGATCACGGCGAGGAGGGCATAGAGGCCGCAGGCGGCGAGCGCGAGCGGCGTCCAGCGGCCGAGCGGGTAGAGCTTGGCGCGAAAGCCGCGGCCGCCGACGAGCGCGTAGGAGCCCCTGCGCAGGATCCTGCGCTGCAGCACGATCAGCCCGGCGGTGATCGCCATCAGCGTCAGGCCGCAAACGGTCGCCGCGCCGAAATTCGGCGGCGTCAGCACCGTCTTCGCGTAGATCTCGGTGGCGAGCAGGATGATCTTCGCCGGGAAGCCGAGGATGGCCGCGACGCCGAAGATGCCCATCGAGATCACGAGCACCAGGCTCATGCCCGAGAGCAGCGCCGGCAGGATGAGCGGCAGGGTGACGCGCGTCAGCGTGCGCCACAGGCTGCCGCCGCACATGAACGACGCTTCCTCGTAGGTGGTGTCGACGTTGCGCAGCGCCGCGGCGGTGAAGAGGAACATGTACGGCGCCATGTAGATGCCGGTCACCCAGATGATGCCGCTCATCGAATAGACGTTGACCGGCAGGCCGAACCAGAGCTTGAGCAGGCCGTTGGTCGGGTTGCCGAGGAAGATCCACGCCAGGCCGCCGATGAACGTGCTGGTGAAGAAGGGCAGGATGGCCGAGAGCTCGACCAGGCGCTTGCACGGCATGTCGGTTTTCACCGTCAGCCAGGCGAGCGGCACGCCGATCAGGGTGGCGACGAGCGTGATGCCGGTGCCGGCGAGCAGCGAGCGGCCGACCAGGCGCCAGTAGCTCGTGTCGGCCAGCAGGGCGAAGTTCTCCAGCGTCCACGAGCCGGTGTCGCCCGGCGCGCCGCGGTGGAACGCCGCCCAGCCGAGCCAGGCGACCGGATAGAAGACCAGCCAGAGCACGAGCAGCGTCACCCCGCCGGTGACGGCGAGCTCCACCGGTGTCGCGCCTGAGGCTCGAAGTGCTTTCGCTACCCTTATGATGTTTTCACCATGGTGAAAACTGCTACGGCATAAAGAAAGCGTAGTTCAATTGCGGTGCACCACGCAAGGACTATCCATGGCGAAAAAGACCGACGCCGTCGCGCTCGAAGTCTTCTCCAACGCGCTGCTCTCGATCTCCGAGGAAATGGGCGCGCTGCTGATTCGCACCGCCTACTCGACCAACATCAAGGAGCGGCACGACGCCTCGACGGCGATCTTCGACGCCGAGGGCCGCCTGATCGCGCAGGCCGAGCACATCCCGATGCACCTCGGCGCGCTGCTCTCGGCGATCACCCACCTCCTCAAGCGCTACCCGAAGAAGACGCTCCGGCCGGGCGACGCCTTCCTCGCCAACGATCCCTACAACGGCGGCGGCACGCACCTCGCCGACGTCACCGTCGCCTCGCCGGTGTTCGTCGGCCGCGAGCTGGTCGGCTTCGTCGCCAACATGGGCCACTGGCCCGACGTCGGCGGCATCAAGCCCGGCGCGGCGATGACCGAGGGCTGCACGGAGATCTACCAGGAAGGCCTGCGCATCCCGCCGATGCGCATCATGAGCGAGGGCAAGCTGCAGGAGAACCTCTTCTCCTTCATCCTGCTCAACATGCGGTTCGCCGAGGACCGCCCGGCCGACCTGCGCGCGCAGGTGGCGACCAACCAGGTCGGCATCCGCCGGGTGCAGGAGCTGTGCCGCAAGTACGGCGTGAAGCGCTTCCGCGAGCTGATCGACGGCACGCTCGACTACAACGAGCGCTGGATCCGCAGCCGCATCAAGGAGCTGCCCGAGGGCAGCTGGAGCTTCGCCGACCAGCTCGACGACGACGCGCACGTTGCCGGCCCGGTGCCGCTCAAGGTCAAGCTGACGATCAGGCACAAGCCCCAGGCGCACATGGTGTTCGACTTCGCCGGCTCGAGCCCGCAGCGCATCGGCGGCGTGAACTGCGTCTACGAGGCGCTCTTTGCCACCGTCGCCTACGCGCTGAAGGCGACGCTCGACCCGGAGCTCTGGTCCAACGCCGCGTTCGAGCGCGTGGTGAAGATCGAGGCGCCGGAGGGCTCGATCGTCAATCCGCGGCCGCCGGCGGCGACCGGCGGGCGGGGCACGACCTGCCAGCGGCTGGCCGATCTCCTGCTCGGCGCGCTGTCGAAAGTGAGCGAGGATCGCGTCACCGCCTGCGGCCACGGCACCACCACGGTCAACCTGCACGGCCACGACCCGATCCGCGGCCGGCGCTACATCTGCATCGACGGCCTGGGCGGCGGCATGGGCGGCCGGGCCGGCCACGACGGCATGGACGCGGTGCAGATCAACACCAACAACATCCCCAATCTGCCGACCGAGGTGCTGGAGAGCGAGTACCCGATCCGCATCGATCGCTACGAGCTCGTGCCCGACAGCGGCGGCGCCGGCGAATTCCGCGGCGGCACGGCGACGCGCAAGGATTTCCGCATGCTGGCCGACACCGGTTTCATCGCCCACGCCGACCGGCATCTCTTCCAGCCCTGGGCGCTCGGCGGCGGCAAGCCGGGCGCGCTCGGCCTGCACGCGAGGAATCCCGACGGGCAGAGCGAGCGGCTGCAGAGCAAGGGCGGCCCGCTGGAATTCAACGCCGGCGAGGTGCTGCGCTGCCAGACCGCCGGCGCCGGCGGCTTCGGCGACCCGGCGAAGCGCAGCGCCGAGCGCCTGGCGGTCGACCTCGCCGACGGCAAGGTGACCGAGCCCGCGGCGCGGCGCGATTACCCTGAAAAGCTGGTGAACGAAGCCCTCAAGCTGGCGGCAAAGCTTTGAAATACAGCGTCGGCATCGACATCGGCGGCACCTTCACCGACGTCGTCCTCATGGACGAGCGCGGCGGCATCGTCGCCGAGCACAAGGTCGACACCACGCCGGCGGCGCTGGAGAACTGCTTCGTCCACGCGCTCGGGCGCGCGACGGAAAAGCTGCAGGCCGCCGAAGTGCATCGCATCCTGCACGCCACCACGGTCGCCACCAACTCGGTTCTCGAGGGAAAGGGCGCGCGCACGGCGCTCATCGTCACCGAGGGCTTTCGCGACATCCTGGAGATCGCGCGCCAGCGGCGACCGTCGCTCTACGACCTGAAAGCGGAGAAGGCCAAGCCGCTCGTGCCGCGGCGCCTGTGCATCGAGGTGCGCGAGCGGGTCGCCGCGGACGGCTCGGTCGTGCTGCCGCTGGAGAAGTCCGAACTCGAGCGTGTCGCCGAGGCGATCGCGGGAACGCGCGCCGAGTCGGTGGTGATCGCGCTGCTCTTCTCCTACATCAACCCGGACCACGAGCATCAGCTGCGCGATTTCCTCGCGCGGCGGTTCTCGAAGAAGCTCGTGATCGCCTCGTCCGACGTCATCCCCGAGTTCCGCGAGTTCGAGCGCACCAGCACCGCGGTCCTGGTCGGCTACCTGAAGCCGGTTTTCTCCGCGTACACGAAAAACCTCGCGAAGGAGCTGCAGACGCGCGGCCACGACCCGCGCAAGCTGCTCATCATGAATTCCGCCGGCGGCGTCATGTCGCCGGAAGCGGCGGGCGAGCGGCCGCACGCCATCGTCGAGTCGGGGCCGGCCGCCGGCGTCATCGCCGCGGCGACGCTCGCCGCGCAGCTCGGCGAGCAGAACGTCATCTCCTTCGACATGGGCGGCACCACCGCCAAGGCGAGCCTGATCGAGGGCGGCACGTACCGCACCACCACCGAGTACGAGATCGGCGGCGGCGTGCACCAGTCGCTGCGGGTGCGCTTCACCGGCTATCCGATCAAGGCGCCGATGATCGAGCTCACCGAGTGCAGCGCCGGCGGCGGCTCGATCGCTTCGGTCGACGCGCTCGGCGTGCTGAAGGTCGGGCCGCGCAGCGCCGGCGCAGACCCGGGCCCGGCCTGCTATGGCCGCGGCGGCAGCGAGCCGACCGTCACGGACGCCAACCTGGTGCTCGGGCGCATCAATCCCGAATATTTCGTCGGCGGCGAAGCGAGGCTCGACCCGAAGCGCGCGTACGCGGCGATCGAAGCCCGCATCGCCAAGCCGCTCGGCATGACGGTCATGGAGGCGGCGGCCGGCATCATCGACATCGTCAACGCCCACATGGTGCGCATCCTGCGCGTCGTGTCGGTGGCGCGCGGGCTCGACCCGCGCGATTTCGCGCTCATTGCCTTCGGCGGCGCCGGCCCTCTGCACGCCGCGGACCTTGCCGCCGATCTCGGCATCCCGCGCGTCGTCGTGCCGGAGGCGCCGGGAGTGTTCTCGGCGCTGGGGCTCCTCTGGGCGGACCTGCGCGCGGACTTCAGCGGCACCGTGCGGCGCAATGTCACGGGCGCGCACGCGAGCGAGCTGCAGGCGGCGCTGCAGCGCGTCGAGGCCGAAGCCGGGGCATGGCTCGACCGCGAGAAGGTGCCGGCGGCACGCCGTTCGCTCTTGCGCAGCGCCGAGATGCGCTATCCGCTGCAGAACTACGAGATCAACGTGCCGCTTCCCGCGGGCAAGGTCGACGCGGCGTGGCTCAAGCGCGCCTGCGAAGCCTTCCACGCCGCGCACGAGCGGCTCTACAGCTATTGCGACCGCGAAGAGGCGGTGCAGCTCGTCAACCTGCGGGTGGCGGCCGTCGGCCGTACCGACCGGCCGAAGCCGCGCGCGCTGGAGCGCGGCGGCGCCGGCGCGCAAGCCGCGCTCAAGGCGCGGCGCAAGGTGCATTTCCAGTCGAGCGGCCGTTTCGTCGACTGCCCGATCTACGAGCGCGACCGGCTGCGCGCCGGCAACCGCATCGCCGGGCCGGCGGTGATCGAGCAGGCGGATTCGACCATCGTCGTGCCCCCTTCGTTCAGCGCCTCCGTGGATCCGAACGGAAGGATCGTCATCGCCCAGGGGGTGAAGAGCTCTTCAAGGAAAAAGCCCGAATGGAGCCGCGCCTAGATCCCGTTACCGCTTCGGTCGTCGAGCACGGCCTGCTGAGCGTGACCGACGAAATGGCGACGGTGGTGGTCGCCACCGCCTACTCGCCGCTGGTGCGCGACCTGTACGACTTCACCGTCGCGCTCTGCAATCCGCGCGGCGAGATGGTGGTGCAGGGCGTCGGCATGGCCATTCACCTCGGCGCCCTGCCGAGCGCGGTGGAAGCGATCCTGGCTCGCTTCCCCGGCGCGAAAATGAAGCCGGGCGACGTCTACATCATGAACGACGCCTACTCGGGCGGCATGCACCTGCCGAACGTGATCCTGCTCGCGCCCTGCTACGCGTCGGGCGAGCTGCTCGGCTACGCGGTGACCATGTGCCACCACACCGACGTCGGCGGCCACGTGCCGGGCAGCGTGCCGGTCAACAGCCGCGACGTGTTCGGCGAGGGCCTGCGCATCGCGCCCATGCTGCTCGAGCGCGACGGCGAGCGCGACCGCACGCTGCTTTCGCTGATCGAGACCAATACCCGGCTGCCGCGCGACTTCTTCGGCGACCTGGAATCGCAGGTGAGCGCCTGCAGGACGGCGGAAAAGCGCCTCGCGGCGATCGCCGGGCGCTATGGCAACAAGGTCATCGTTGCCGCGATGGAGGGGTTGCTGGAGCGCAGCGAGCGGATGGCGCGCGCCGAAATCGCGGCCCTGCCCGACGGGGACTACAGCTTCGAGGAGTTCCTCGACTCCGACGGCCTCGACGGGCCGCCGCAGCGCCTCTTCGTCACCCTTCGCATCCGCGGCGAGGACCTGACCGCGGACTTCACCGGCACCGCGCCGCAGGTGCCGACGGCGATCAACTCGCCGCTCGCGTACTCGCGCTCCGCTTTCTACCTCGCGGTGCGCTCGATCATGTCGCAGGAGATCCCGAACACCGCCGGCTTCTTCCGCCCGCTGCACATGGTGGCGCCCGAGGGGACGCTCATCAACCCGAAGTTTCCCGGCGCGGTCGGCGCCATGGGCGTCACCGGCTATCGCCTGACCGACTGCATCTACGGCGCCCTCGCCAAGGCGGCGCCGCACAAGGTGCGCGCGGCGAGCGAAGGGGGCACGACGCGCTACACGTTCGGCTCGAGCGTCGACGGCAAGCCGAGCATCCTGAGCGAGGCGCTGGTCGGCGCCTGGGGCGGCCACGCGCGCTTCGACGGCATCGACGGCGTCGCGAACATCGCCGCCAACATGGCCAACTCTCCGGTGGAGATGGTCGAGAGCACCTACCCGGTGATGGTGGAGGAATACGGCTACGAGCCGGACTCGGAGGGCGCCGGGCGCCGCCGCGGCGGCCTGGGCGTGCGCCGCAAGGTGCGCCTGCTCGCGCCGCAGGGCGGCGTGCTGCAACTTCGTTCCGGCCGCTCGAAGCAGCGGCCGTGGGGATTCGCCGGCGGCGAGCAGGGCACGAGCTGCCGCAACATCCTGAATCCCGGCACGCCGCAGGAGCGCACGCTGAAGGGCCTGGAGACGATGCACGTGCCCGGCGACACCGTCTACCTGCACGTCACGCCCGGCGCGGGCGGCTACGGCCCGGCCGCCGAGCGCGAGCCCGACCTGGTGGCACGCGACGTGCGCGACGGCAAGGTCTCGGTCAAGAGAGCGCGCGACGTCTATCGCGTCTCTGTTTCCCGGGAAGGAGTTCTGGAAAACGCGGAAACGGCGCGCCTGCGAAACGGCAAATGACGGGCTTCTCCATCGGCGTCGACATCGGCGGCACGTTCACGGACGTGGTGCTGATCCAGGAAAACGGCGCGGTGCACGTCGCCAAGGGCATCTCGACGACCAAAGCCTACGAGAAGGGCATCTTCACGCTGGTCGAGAGGCTGCTGAAGGAGCTGAAGCTCAAGGCCGCCGATTGCACCGCGGTCGTGCACGGCACCACCGTCGCGACCAACGCCATCATCGAGCGCAAGGGCGCTCGCACCGGCCTCATCACCACGCAGGGGTTCCGCGACGTGCTGGAGCTGCGGCGCATCCGCATCCCCAAGCTCTACGACCTCGAGTGGGAGAAGCCCGAGCCGCTGGTTCCGCGGTACCTGCGGGTCGAGGTCACTGAAAGAACCACGCATAAGGGCGAAGAGCACATCGCCTTGGATTCGAACTCCGTGCGCGAAGCGATGGCCGCCCTGAAGAAGAACGGCGTCGAGTCGGTGGCTGTGTCGCTCATCAATGCCTACGCCAATCCGGCGCACGAGCAGGCCGTGCGGGCAGTGCTGCGCGAGGCGGCGCCCGACATGCACGTCACGCTCTCGTCGGACGTGCTACCGGAGATGCGCGAGTACGAACGCACCAGCACCACCGTGATCAACGCCTACGTCATGCCGGTGATGAAGCGCTACGTCGAGTCGCTGGAAGGCGGGCTGCGCAGCGCCGGCTTCAAGGTGCCGCTGCTCCTCATGCAGTCGAACGGCGGCACGATGTCGGCCGAGCTCGCGTGCGAGACGCCGATGCACGTGGTCGAGTCGGGCCCCGCCGCCGGCGTCATCGCCGCGCACCATCTGGCGCGGGAGGCCGGCGTCGCCAATGCGGTGGCGCTCGATATCGGCGGCACGACCGCAAAGGCGAGCCTGATCGAGGATGGCAAGGTCACCTACGCCAAGGAATACGAGGTCGGCGCCGGCTTCACGCGTGCCGGCCGCATGTCGCGCGGCGGCGGCTACGTGCTGCGCGCGCCGACCATCGATATCGCCGAGATCGGCGCCGGCGGCGGCAGCATCGTCTGGATCGACGGCGGCGGCGCGCTGCGCGTCGGCCCGCGCAGCGCCGGCGCGAGTCCCGGCCCGGTCTGCTACGGCCTCGGCGGCAGCGAGCCGACGCTCACCGATGCCTGCGCGGTGCTCGGCTACCTGGATCCGCAGGGTTTGGCGGGCGGCGAAGTGCCGCTGGACCTGCCGTCGTCGCGGAAATCCCTCGAGGAGATTGCGAAGAAGCTCGCTCTCACGGTCGAGAATCTCGCCCACGGCGTGTATCTCATCGCCGTCTCGAACATGTGCCGGGCGATCCGCGCCATTTCCACCGAGCGTGGCAAGGATCCGCGCGACTTCGACCTGATCGCCTTCGGCGGCAACGGCGGCCTGTTCGGCGCTGCGGTCGCGCGCGAGCTGGAATTGCCGCGCGTCATCGTCCCGCCTGCTGCCGGAATCTTCTCGGCCTTCGGCCTGCTCTATTCCGACCTCGAGCACCACTTCACGCAGACGCTGCTCGGGCGACTCGACCGCACCGATTTAGCGCAGGCGGAGGCGCTGTGGCAGCGCCTCGAGGGCGAAGCGCGCCGTGCGCTCGAGCGCGAGGGCTACAGCGGCGGCCGCATCAAGCTGCAGCGTTTCGCGGAGCTGCGCTACCTCAGCCAGTCGCACGAGCTGTCGGTTCCCTGGCAGCCGACGCTGAAGGAGCTCGCCGCGCGCTTCGAGGAGGAGCACGAGCAGGCCTACGGCCACCGCGGCCATGACGGCATCGTCGAGCTGGTCAACCTGCACCTCGTCGCGAGCGGCCTTTCGGACCGGCCGCGCGTGCCCGAGACGCTGGAGTATCGCGGCCGGCTCAGCCGCAAGGACAGCGAGAGGAAGATCTACGTCGGTCGCGACTGGCAGCCGGCGCGGATCGTCACCCGGGACTTCAAGGGCGCGCTCGAGGGGCCCGCGGTCATCCACGAATTCGATACGACAGTGCTCGTGCCGCCTGGCTTCTCGGCGGCGCTCGATTCCCATTCCAACCTGGTGCTGACTCCGTCATGAAAGAGATGCGCTACGTGTCCCCGACCGGCATGATCGGCTCGGGTTTCCAGGAAGCGTCGCTGAAGCGGGTGATGGCCGCGGATCCGTTTTTCATCGGTTGCGACGGCGGCTCGACCGACGACGGTCCCTATCAGCTCGGCGCCGGCAAGCCGATGTTCGCCCGCCAGGCGTGCAAGCGCGACCTGCGGCTGCTGATCGCGGCGGCGCTGGAGAAGAAGATCCCGCTGCTGGTGGGCAGCTGCGGCGGGGCAGGGGGCAAGATCAACCTCGAGTGGACCTGGGAGATCGTGCAGGAGATCGCGCGCGAGAACGGCCACCATTTCAAGGCCGCGGTGATCGATTCCGAGCCGCCGCGCGAATACCTGCTGAAGAAATTCCGCGAAGGCCGCATCCGGCCGCTCGACCCCGCGCCGCCGCTCGACGAGAAGGCGCTGGCGAGCGCCGACCACGTCGTCTGCATGATGGGCGTCGAGCCGTTCCAGGAGGCGGTCGACAACGGCGCGCAGGTAGTGCTCGCCGGCCGCTCGAGCGACACCTCGATCTTCGCCGCGCTGCCGGTCAAGCACGGCTTCTCGCCCGGCCTTGCCTGGCACGCCGCCAAGATCCTCGAGTGCGGCGCGGCGGCGGTGACCAACCGCTTCACGCCCGACGGCATGCTCTGCACCATGCGCCAGGACGAGTTCATCATCGAGCCGGCCAATCCGCAGATGAAATGCACGCCGGTGAGCGTCGCCGCGCACACCCTCTACGAGAACGCCGACCCGTTCCTGCTCTACGAGCCGAGCGGCGCGCTCGAGACCGACAAGGCGACCTACGAGGCGGTCGACGAGCGCTGCGTGCGCGTGCGCGGCAGCGGCTTCCGCAAGATGCCCTACACGATCAAGCTGGAGGGCGCGCAGATGATCGGCTACCAGTCGATCGTCATCGGCGGCGTGCGCGACCCGGTGATCCTCGGCCAGCTCGACAGCTGGATCAGCTCCATGCACAAGCGCATCACCGACCGCATCGACAGCATCTTCGGCCAGGACATGAAGGCCAAGTACCACATGAACCTGCGCGTCTACGGCCGCGACGGCGTCATGGGCAAGCGCGAGCCCGAGCGCGGCAAGATCGGCCACGAGGTCTGCCTGCTGCTCGATTTCCTGGCGGACGACCAGGAGACCGCGCACACCATGGCGGCGAGCGGCGGTCACATCGCGCTGCATCACCCGATCCCCGAGTGGCACGGGCTGATCTCGGGCGTCGCCTTTCCGTACGCGCCGCACGTCATCGACCGCGGCCCGGTGTATCGCTTCATGCTCAACCATGTGGTCGAGCCGGCGACGCCGATGGAGCCGTTCCGCATCGACTACCGGAAAGTCTGACCATGGCACGCCTGCGCGAGCTCGCCCGCCTGATCCGCAGCAAGAACGCCGGACCGTTCGAGCTGACGATCGACATCATCTTCGCCGACCAGCCGACCTACGAGCGGGTCAAGAAGAGCGGCAAAGTCAGCAAGGAATTCATCGCCGCCATGTTCCAGATCGACGCATCGAAGGTGAAGCTCTTCCACTACGATCCCGCGTACGCGATCAAGGCCAGCGTGCCTCGCTATACGATTTCGGGTGACCCGGACGAGACGGACGTCTTTGCCGGCCAGCAATACCCGCAGCTCGTCGACCTGGAGATTCCCGACCGCTGAGGGCGGCGGCGGGAATCGCTCGAAGCGCTACGGCGTTCCGTTCAGCGCATGTTCGAGTTTTTCTATGGACGTGAGGAGCCGCATGCGAAAGTCATCCGGTTCACGTTCATAGCGCTGCCATTGGCTCGAAAACCAAAGCTCGAAATCATCCAGGATCTCGGTTGCCCTTTGCTTCACGTAGGCGTCGTGAAATTGCCGAAGCTCGGCGACGATTTCGCGTACGCGCTGTATCCCTCGATGGCTCGGTCCGAGAAGCGGACCAGCCAACAAGCGCAGTTCATGGCTTAGGGCCTCAACGACATTGGCGTCACTCATAGGGGCCCGAGTCTGCCACGGGCAACATCGCGCCCAAGTCAAGATGTGTGCGGGTCGTACCCGGTTATCCTGTTGTCCTCCTGGTGCTGCCGCCGTTCGCCCGTCGGTTGCTGATTCGGCGAGGGTCCACTTCCAGCGCGGGAAAACGCCTAGAACTGCTTGACGGGTACGCCGGCGCCCCTCAAGGCCTGAACTGCCGCGTTGTCGATCGACTGGAGTACGGCATCCTGAAATGGGCTGCTCTTCCGGATCAGACCGGCGGCCGGGCCGTCATAGGAGCGGTAAGCAGCTACTTTGATCTCGGCGCCATTCAATGAACCTGAGAGCACACAGATCACGGAGTCCGCGTTTGTCGGAATGCCGAGGTCTTTGACGAACGACCAGTCCGTCTTGGCATCCACCAGGCCTGCGAGGATCAGATCATGTGCCAAGCCGAGTCCCGAAACATTGAGCCGCTTGGGGAAAAAGTCCACGATCCGGAACTCCCGCACCGTGAGGGCGAGAGGTTGCTGTGACGAGTATCTCGCCAACGCATCCTGGAGAAATAGAAGCGCGGACGGGCTGACCTCTTCCTCGCCCAGGAAGTTGATTGCCGAGAAGTTAGAGGCCCGTTTGGGTTGGCGTTGCTCCTCCGTGCGCAGATCGGTGACGCTCACAGCTCCTGGCACGACGTTGGGCTTCTTCGACATCTCGGCCACCAGCATCGATCCACAGCCGGCAAGTGCGAGGCTGCCGGCAAGAGCGAACAAGGTTCTCAGAATCATCGCGCACCCCTCCTAAAGGAATTGCCAACGCCCTGCGAATGTTCGCTCGGGTGGAAGTGGAATTATGCTCTTTCATCCTTGTCCGCTGTTCAGGCCCCAGCAGGGGCTATAGTCTCCGCATGCACGGCCGGGTTTATTCGCAAAGTGGGATCCGCCATGACGACCCATAGCGGATTCAAAATCCAAGAGCGCGCGCTGCCATCTCTCATAAGCGAGCTGCACAGGTTGAAGTTTGACAATTGGGATGGCGATGGAATCGACTTTCATCCATTCACCGCCTTTCTCTCAGTCGAGGAATCGTGGGTGCACAATGCTGCGCACCCTGTATGGTCGATCGCGCGAAGCCCCGAGACCTATTGGCAATATCGACCGATGCGCACTGTCTACGACAGCTATGGGGATCTGACATGCTACGACGCAGATGTTGCGCCGTCGCCGAACGATCGAGTGAGCGATCTGTGAAGCGCGTCATTGCCTCGCTGCTGGGCCTCCTCGGCATCGCTGATGTGGCCATCGCCCAAGGTGACTCACCATTTCGGTTCGAGAAGGTGCAGGCCGCCTTCGAGCAAATGCGCAAGACGCCCGGTTTCGATGTGACGAGGCCGCTGCAATGGGGGTTCTTTTTTGTATCACCAGATCGTCAAGCCCTTCAGCCTATCCGCTCCGATCTAATACGAGAGGGTTATCAGTTCGTCGGTGAACGCAAAGACGAAAGCGGTGCGTTCTGGCTCGAACTCGCCAGGCTTGAGGTTCACACGCCGGAATCCCTGCACAAGCGCAACACTGAGCTTTTCGCGCTTGCCAGGAAATATAAGGGGGTGACCTATGACGGATGGGACGTCACTCGGTCCACAAACTAGCTAACCCGAGATCGGGGAACCTAGGGGTGCGCCCTGGCCCTGAGCATGGTCTTGCACGATGCTTCCATCCTACTTGGGCGTCTCTTTGGGTTGGTTTGTGATGAAGTCGCGCAGCTTTCGTCGACTGAGTCCTCCGGCGATGATTCGCTCGAAGGTCTCCGGGGACACCGGCTTTAGCAGGACGTCGTCGCAACCAGCGTCCAGAGCGAGTTGATGATCCAGCATGCGGTGGCTGGCAGTGATGCCAAAGATACGCGTCTTGCTTAGCGCCGAATGCTTGCGGAGTTCTCTGCAGACATTGGACCCGTGACCGTCCGGAAGAAGTATGTCGAGAAAGATGACATTTGGCTTCATGGAAACCGCCATGTCGATGGCAGCGGTTCCGTTGATGGCGTAGTCGACGTGGTGGCCCATCGTGTGAAACAGAAGCGTGAGGGAGCGCACGTTGTCCAGGTTGTCATCGATAACAAGGACGCGCAGCGCAGTCGTCCGAAGAGGGGCGGAAGCTGTTGCGTTCATGCAAACCCTAGTTGTTATAAGGCTGTGTCGTGTGCGACATAGCCACGCGCATCCTAGTGGGCTGCGTCCCCCCTGCAAATCGCTGAAACGCGACGAGATGTAGCGGATTGCCCTACAGGAAGGAAAACCTTAGTTAGGCGACAGCTTCATTGCTCCGACGCCTTGCCCGCGTCTTCGGACGGTAAGGGCGGAACTGGGATCGTCGACTCGGTATCGACGGCGACGGTCTTTCGCATCTGATCCCGAAGGATGCGCTGCCGTGCGGTTAGTTCCTCATGGGCGCGAACGAGGTAGCCGGCCCGATTCCTAGAGTCGAGCTTCGCAAACTCCTCGTCGTCGAGGAACCTGAAAGCTGAGGCCACGATACCGACCACTGTACGCCTGGTAACACATCCGTGAAGTCGTTGTTCCGTCAATGCTCGCGTAGCTCTTCAACGACAGGAACCCCCCGAGGTTCTGTAACACGCTGCTTGCTATCGTACGCCTGCCGGGATGGAGAGACAGGTGAACAAGACAACGAAGCCCGCAGTCTGGTCGCGTGCTCCGCTTCGCGTTCTCGTGGTGGACGATAGCCGAGACACGGTGCAGACGCTGGGCATACTGCTACGAAGCGAAGGGATGGAAGTGCGCATGCTGCAGGCCGGCGAACAGGCCCTCCCTGTTTCGGAGGAGTTCTTCCCGGATGTGGTCCTTCTCGACATCGGCATGCCGGGGCGCAATGGATTCCAAGTGGCTGAAGACTTGCGAAGCCGGTTCGGTCGGAAACGTCCGGCGCTTGTGGCGGTCACTGCGTATGGGGGCATTGCGGACAAGTGTCGAGCGCGCGCCTGCGGTTTCGACCACTACTGCGTCAAGCCCTATGACCCGGCCGCGCTG
>DATNCP010000025.1:0-21718 GCA_035607175.1 Burkholderiales bacterium | reverse complement strand
AGGAAGCGCAGGAACTCGATCGCCTCGAGGTTCTCCCGCCCGCCATGGCGGTTCGGAATCCACTCGCCCTGCTTGCGGCCGTAGTCGAGGTAGAGCATCGAGGCGACCGCGTCGACCCGCAGGCCGTCGGCGTGGTAGCGGTCGAGCCAGAAGCGCGCGCTGGAGGCGAGGAAGGAGCGGACTTCGTTGCGCCCGTAGTTGAAGATCGCGCTCGCCCAGTCGGGGTGGTGGCCTTGCCGCGGGTCGGCGTGCTCGTAGAGATGCGAGCCGTCGAAGAAGCCCAGGCCGTGCTGGTCCCAGGGGAAGTGCGACGGCACCCAGTCGAGGATGACGCCGATGCCGGCCTGGTGCAGCACGTCGACCAGGTACATGAAGTCCTGCGGCGTGCCTTGGCGCGAGGAAGGCGCGAAATAGCCCGTGGTCTGGTAGCCCCACGAACCGTAGAACGGGTGCTCCATCACCGGCAGCAGCTCCACGTGCGTGAAGGCCATCTGCGTCGCGTATTCCGCCAGCTGGTGCGCGAGATCCCGGTAGCCGAGCGGCTTGTCGGCATTGTCGGGCGAGCGCCGCCACGAGCCGAGGTGCACCTCGTAGATCGACCAGGGCGCATCGAGGGCGTTGCGCGCCTTGCGATTCGCCATCCACTCGGCGTCGTTCCATTCGTAGGCGAGGTCCCAGACCACCGAGCCGGTTCGAGGCGGCTCCTCGGCGCGAAACGCGTACGGGTCCGCCTTGTCTACCCGGTAACCGGCATTGCGGGAGACGATGTGAAACTTGTACACGGTCCCGGGCTTCGCCTCGGGAACGCGCGCCGACCAGACGCCCGCGTCCGAGCCCTGCAGCGGATGCGCGCGCGGGTCCCAGTCGTTGAAGTCGCCCACCACCGAAACCGAAGCGGCATTCGGCGCCCAGACGGCGAAGTGCGTCGCGCCGTCCGCGAAATGCGCGCCCAGCTTCTCGTAGAGGCGGCTGTGCGTGCCTTCCCGGAAGAGGTATTGGTCATGTCCGCCGAACTGGGCGGCGCGGTTTGCGACCTGGGGCATGGTCATTGATTTATCACCATGACTGCGTTGTCATCTACCTCTAAGCTTTGACCATGCAAACGGACTACGTTCAGCGCTTTCTGTTCGAGGATCTGGACATCCGGGGGCGCCTGGTCTGCCTCACGGGGTCCTGGCAGCGCATGCTGGACGGCAGGGGCTACCCCGACGACATCACCGCCCTGCTCGGCCATACCACCGCTCTCAACGTGCTCCTGGGCGCAAACCAGAAGGGCGCAGGCCGGGTCACCCTGCAGGTGCAAGGCTCGGGCCCGGTGAAGCTGCTGGTCGCCGACTGCACGGCGGACCTCAAGATCCGGGGCATGGCGAGCTACGGCAGCCTTACGCAGGGAACGATCTCGGAGCGCAGCCTGCTGGGCAACGGGCGGCTCGCCGTCACTCTCGAGGATGCGAAGAGCGGCAGCGTCTACCAGAGCCTGGTGCCCCTCGAGGGCGAGACGCTGGAGGAGATTTTCGAGCACTACCTCGCGCAATCGGAGCAGGTGCAGGCGTTCCTGCGCCTGTTCGCGGACGGCGACGCGCTGTGCGGCCTGCTGCTCGAGAAGCTGCCCGGGGCCGACAGCCGCGATCCCGACGGCTGGAACCGCGTCAAGCACCTGGCCAACACGCTGACGCTCGACGAGACGCGCGATGCGCAGCCCTACGACCTGCTGACGCGCGTGTTCCCGGAAGAGTTGATGCGCGTCTTCCGCCTTTATGCGGTGGAGTACCACTGCCCGTACGACGAGCAGAAAGTGAAGGACATGCTGCGCGGCCTCGGCCGCACGGAGGTCGAGGCTATACTAGCGGAGCAAGGCGAAGTCGTGATCCGCAACGAGATGTGCAACCACGAGTACCGTTTCGACGCGCGCGCGATCGCCGAGCTGTTCGCAATGCACTGAGGAGAGAAGCATGAAGAGAACGCTGATCGGCCTGATGGTGCTAGGCCTCGCCGCTTGCGGCGACGATACCCCGAAGCCCGCGCCCAAACCCGCCGCGCCGCCGCCTCAGGCTGCCGCGCCCACGCCTCCACCGCCGCCGCCGGTGGTGAAACCCGAGCCGCCCAAGCCCGATCCCAACAAGGAGCTTGCCGACCGGGTGAAGCGCGCACTGGAGAGCGAAGCCAAGATCCAGGCCGCCGGCATCGACGTCACCGCGAAAGAGGGCCGCGTCACCCTCTGGGGCACCGCCGCCTCAGCCGCCGAGCGCCGACGCGCCGAGGGCGTCGCCAAGAAAGTCGAAGGCGTCAGCGCGATCGACAACCAGATCAAGGTGGTCAAGGGCTCGTGAACTACTGCAGCGCCCGCTGAATGATCGGGTCCGCGAACATGGACTCGATCACCTTTCTGTAGCTTATCGAGTGCATGTCGAAAACGTTGTACTTGGTGCTCAGCTCGTCTTCCAGCAGTCCCGTGAAGCGCTTGCTCTGCACCTGGAGATCCGCGCCGGCGACGTAGACGGCGAAGTCGTACTTGTACCTGGAAGCCTCGTGACGTTCGCGATGCGCGTTGATCGTCCAATTGGATTCCACCACCTCGACGATGACATAGCGCCCGGCTCCGGTTGCGCGCATCTTTCTCAAGGCGTCCTCCGCAGTCGTCCCGAGCGGCATCACGACGACGGTAATGCTTGCATTGGCTTCAGCGAAGCCATCCTTGATCATTCCGGCGACCAGATCGACGAAGCGCTCGTCTTCTGGACGGTTGGGACGATAGACGGTATGGGGGATCCCGAAGCCGCCCCGGATGATGCCCTCGAATTTCGGCTGCTTGTCGCCCGACAACACATAGGGGCGCGCCTCGAGCACCGACATTGCGACGTTCTTTTCGGCGACGGGGTAAAGCTTCGGCGTGATCTCGCTCCTCTCGACGGGCGTTGCACAGCCGGCGAGCAGCAACGGAATCAAGACAGCAGCAAACGTTCTCTTGCGCATGTGGCGCGGATAGTAGCGCTTCGATACCGCCGGCGAATATCCCATACTTATGGGATACGACCCTCTTTGACATGAAAGTCGCGACCTGGAACGTCAACGGCATCCGCGCCCGCGCGGCGCAGCTCTGCGAGTGGGTCGAGGAGGAGCGCCCTGACGTTCTCTGCCTGCAGGAGCTGAAGGCCGAACCCGCGCAGATTCCCGAGGAGTGCAAGCTCGCCGACTACCACGTGTTCTGGCACGGGCTGAAGGGGTATTCGGGGGTCTCGCTCCACGTTCACAGGAATCTCGCCGCCGAGGTCCTGTTCGCGCATCCGGTCTTCGACATGGAGTCGCGCATCGTCACGGCGCAGATCGGCAACGTGGTCTTCGCCTCGGTCTACGTGCCCAACGGCGGCAAGGACTACCAGGTGAAAGTGGACTTCCTCAACTCGCTCGCCCGCTGGGCGCGCGAGGTGCACGGCGACGGGAACGAGCTCGTGCTGTGCGGCGACCTCAACGTCGCGCATGCCGACATGGACGTGCATCCGAAGGAGCGCAAGCCCGGCGTCATCGGCCAGCGCCCCGAGGAGCGCGCGCTGTTCGATCGGCTGCTCGGCGCGGGCCTGGTCGATGTCGGCCGCGCGAAGGATCCGGAGAACGCGGACGTCTTCAGCTGGTGGCCGCCGTGGCGCAACATGCGCCAGCGCAACATCGGCTGGCGGATCGATTACATCCTCGCCTCGCCCGCGATCGCCGCGCGCGCCGGGAGCTGCGGCGTGCGTGCGCAAGTCGGCACTAGCGATCACGCCCCCGTGGTCATGATTGCCGGGGCGTGAAGCGCTTTTTCGAGGGGTAAAAATTACAAGCCCCCGCTGTTTCCGCGCGGAGACAGGGCAGATGGGGGATTTGCCCCGCCGCGCGCCGGGACTCTAATGGAGGCGTCGCGGGGGTAGCTCAGCTGGCAGAGCGCGGTCCCTCCCGGATCGAGATATGAGTTCGAGGCTCATTCCCCGCTCCAACACCTACGCGATCGCCTTGCTCCCGGGCGGTCGCGCCAGCGCGGTGCCTGGCCAGAGGTCGTGGCGGCTGCGCTGGTATTGCGGCGGATAGGGCAGCTCCACGCCGAACCGCTCCGCGGCGTGCCACACCCAGCGCGGGTTGTCGAGAAACGCGCGCGCCATCACCACCATGTCCGCCTTGCCCGCGGCAAGGATTTCCTCGGCCTGCCCGGGGTCGGCGATCATGCCCACCGTCTGCACCTTCAGCCCGACGGCTCGCTTGACCTTTTCTCCGAACGGAACCTGATAGCCCGGCGTCACCGGAATACGCGCCTGCGGCACCATCGCGCCGCTCGAGACGCAGACGTAGTCGTAGCCCAGGCGCTCCAGCTCGCGCGCATAGGTCACCGCATCGTCGGGCCCCAGGCCGCCCGGCATCCAGTCGTTGCCGCTGATGCGCGCCCCCAGCGCCCTCTCCTTCGGCCACACCGCTCTGACCGCTTGCGCGACTTCCAGCGGGAATCGGAGCCGCTCCTTTCCGTAGATATCTTTTCTCTGGTTGGAAAGCGGCGACTGGAATTGATGCAGCAGGTAACCGTGCGCGGAGTGCAGCTCGACAAGGTCGAAGCCGATGCGCTTCGCCCGCTCCGTTGACGCGACGAAGGCATCGACGAGCTGTTCAATATCTTTTTTTTCCAGTTCCTTTGGCGTGTGCCAGCCCTCGCCGAAAGGGATCGGCGACGGCGCAACCGTTTGCCACGGGTTCTGGCTGGCGGTGAGCCAGTTCCGTCCTTCCCAGGGCACCTGCGACGAGGCCTTCCGCCCGGCATGGCCGATCTGGATGCCGATCGGCGCCTTGCGGACCGTGCGGCAGTAGTCGATGACCTTCTTGACCGAGGCCTCGTTGCTCTCGCTGTAGAGGCCGGTGCAGCCATGCGTGATTCGTCCTTCGCGCGTCACGTGCGTCGCCTCGACGATCATCAGGCCGGCGCCCGAGTACGCGAGGTGACCCAGATGCACCTGATGCCAGTCGCCCATGCTGCCGTCCTCGGCGGAGTACTGGCACATGGGCGAGATGACGACGCGGTTCGGCAGCGTAATACCGCCGACGTCGATCGGCGTGAACAGCTCAGGGCGCGGCAAGCTGGATGCCCCTCTCGGCGAATTTCCTTCTCAATTCCCCTGCAAACACGACGGCCCCGGGCTGATCGCCATGGAGGCAGAGCGTGTCCGCCGCGACCGGCACGCGCTTTCCGGAAAGGCTGGTGACGAAGCCGCCCTCGATCATGCCGAGCGCCTGCTCGACCGACTTCTTCGCGTCCTCGATCATGCCGCCCGGCTTGTCGCGCGGCGCGAGCGTGCCGTCGTCGGAGTAGCCGCGGTCGGCGAACACTTCGGCGACGGTTTGCACGCCTTTCTGCTTGACGACCTTCATCATCGTCGAATTGGAAAGGGTGTAGACCATCACCCCGAGATCCTTCGCCGCCCTGGCCATTGCTTCCGAGAGGCCTTCATCGGTCGCCGCCATGTTGTACAGCGCGCCGTGGCACTTCACGTGATGCAGCTTCGCGCCGGCGGCGCGCGCGAAGGCTTCCACCGCGCCCGCCTGGTACACCACGAGGTCGTACATGTCCTGCGGCGAGATCTTCATCACCCGCCGGCCGAAGCCTTGGATATCGGGGAGCGACGGATGCGCGCCGATCGCGACGCCGTTGTCGACCGCGAGGCGCACCGTCTTGCGGATCGTCGCCGGGTCGCCGCCATGGAAACCGCAGGCGATGTTCGCCGAGGTGATGAGCGGCATGATGCCGGCGTCGTCGCCCATCTTCCAGGCGCCGTAGCTCTCGCCCATGTCGCAATTGAGGTCGATCTTCTTCATGTCAATTACCGTATTCCCAGGCTATGCCGTGCAACGCCGCCTCGAGCCGCTCGCGCATCGCCTTGCGCAGCTGCGCCGCGATGTCGAGGCTGCAGCGCGCGAAGTGCACCTTGCCGCCGGGCGCGAGCTGCGCGAGACGCGGCACGTCGGCCCACGCGATCTCGGCGATCCTCGGGTAGCCGCCGGTGGTCTGGTGATCCGCCATCAGCACGATCGGCTGCCCGTTCGCCGGCACCTGCACCGTGCCCAGGCAGGTCGGCGCGGAGAGTATCTCACTCTCGTCCGTCGGACGCGCCAGCGGCGCACCGCCGAGGCGAAAGCCCATGCGGTTGGAGTCCGCCGCGATGCTCCAGATGGTGTCGAGAAACGCGCGCTGCGCCACGCCGTCGAAGCGGCCGTAGTGCTCCCCCTCGATGACATGCACCAGGATCGGCTCGCGGTCCGGCGCCGTGAGCGGCGGTGCCCACCAGCGCACGCTGCGGCCGTTCTTTCCCTTGAGCTTTTCGAAGCGCTCCCGCGACAGGGCCGCCACGTTCGCCGCCAGCGGGATCGCATCGCCGCGCCGCAGCGTGCGGCCTTCGTGGCCGCCGAAGCGCCCGGGCAGATAGGTGCTGCGGCTGCCGAGCACCGGCTCGATCGGCAGCCCGCCCGCGACCGCGAGGTAGGCGCGCGCGCCGCGTGTCACGCGGCCGATGTGCACCAGCTTGCCCGCCTGGACCCACACCGGCCGGTTGAGCGGAATGTTGGCCTCGAACTCCGCGCCGCAGACGGCGATCAGGGTATCGGCGCCGAACTCGAGATCCGGCCCGAGGATAGTCAGCTCCAGCGCCGCCTCGTCGACGTCGTTGCCGACCAGCGCGTTGGCGAGCGCGAGCGCCACCGGGTCCATCGCCCCTCCAGGGCACAGGCCCACATGCTGATACCCGTGCCGGCCCTCGTCCTGCACGGTCATGAGGATGCCCGGGCGCAGGATCCTCAAGGTCACCGGCCGAACCCCTCGAACTCGGCGCCCGAGATGGCTCGGAAGCGCACGCGATCTCCCGCGGCGAAGAGGCTCGGCTGATCGCGCTTCGCATCGAACAGAACGAGCGGCGTGCGGCCGATGATGTTCCAGCCGCCGGCGATCGCGTACGGATAGACCACGGTCTGCTCGTTGGCGATCGCCACCGAGCCCATCGGCACCACCGCGCGCGGCGTGGCGCGCCGCGACAAGGCAAGCTTCGCGTCCAGCCCGCCCATGTAGGCATGCCCGGGCGCGAAACCCATCATCAGCACGCGATACTCGCCCTTGGCATGGCGCGCGGCGACGTCCTCCGGCGAAAGTCCGGTCTTCGCCGCCACCTCTTCCAGATCCGGCGCGAAGACCCTGTCGTAGCACACCGGCACCTCGACCTCGCGGCCGACGTTCTCCGCATCCGGCAGCCCGTCCTTCAGGCAGCGCTCGATCAGCTCGGCGGCAACGTCCGAGATCACGCCATCGAAACCCGGATCGAAGTGCAGCGCCAGGCCGCCGAGCGCGGGCACGACATCGCGGATCCACGGCTCGCCGCGCGCGTGCACCGCCGCGGCAAGCCGCTGCACGAAGGCGTTCACCTCGAGGTCGAGCACGCGCGAGAACTCGACGTAGGCGGCGACGTCGCCGAGCGGAATGACTGCGGTAGGGCGAAGCTGCTTCAGGAGACCTTAGGGACGTCGACCCCGATCATGGTGTTGCGCGTCACGATGCCTGCAAGCCGCGCCTCGTGCCAGCCCTCGGTGCCGGCGGGACGCATCGGCAGCACCATGTAGCGCATGTCGGCAGTGGAATCGTGGACGCGGATCGCCACATTCTCGGGAATGGAGAGATTGAATTCGGAAAGAACCCTGCGAGGCTCCTTCACCATTCGCGACCGGTAGGCGAACGACTTGTACCAGTCGGGCGGGATGCCGAGCAGCATGCGCGGGTAGCAGGAGCAGAGCGTGCAGACGATGACGTTATGAACCTGCGGCGTGTTCTCCACCACGACCAGCTTCAGCCCGGGCAGGTCGAGGCCGAGCGATTCGCACGCCGCCGTGCCGTTCTGGAGCAAGTTCTTCCTGAAGGATTCGTCCGTCCAGGCTTTCGCCACCACGCGCGCGCCGCGCTCGGGCGTGCGGGCGCGCATGTTCTCGACCTCGGCGTCGATCGCCGCCTGGGTCAGGTAGCCCTTGCCGATCAGCACCTCGCGCAGGCGGCCTTCCATCATCTGCAGCGGCTTGTACTCGCCCAGCTCCTCGGCGCGGACAAAACCCTTCTCGACCATGGTTTCCGCGGTGGAAAGGACCCATTTCTCGTAGTAGCCGAGCCGCTCGTAGTCGCCGGGCGGGATCGCCTCGATATTCTTGCGGTGCTCGTCGACCGTCATCAGCTTGCGGCCGCCCTTCTGGCCCCAGAGCAGGACGTTCATCGCATCGATGCGGCGCTCCCACTCGGCGTAGTCGTGCTCGGTCAGCTCGGCCTTGCCGGCCGGCTGGCCGCCCATGTCGTGATGAGAGCGCTTGCTCATGCCACCCACTCCGACACCGGCGCCCTCGCCTCGTGCAGCGGCTGACAGACGATGTCGACCAGGGTCGGCTTTTCCGAGGAAATTGCTTCCTTCAGGGCCTTCCCGAGTTGATCGGGTTGCGTGACCCGCCATGCCTTCACGCCGAAAGCCTCGGCGACTTTCGCGTGATCGGTCTCGCTGAAGTCCACCGAGAAGTAGCGCTTGCCGTAACCCGCCTTCTGCCCGGCCTTGATCCAGCCGTAGGTCGCGTTCGAGATCACCACCAGCGTGATCGGCAGCTTGAGGCGCGCCAGCGTCTCGAGCTCGCCGGCGCACATGCCGAAGCTGCCGTCGCCCATCACCGCCACCGTTTTCACCGAGGGGCGGCCCACATGCGCGCCGACCGAGGCCGCGAGCGAATAGCCGAGCGCGCCGTGCGCGCGGTTGGAGAAGAAGCGCCGTCCGCTGCCGCGCACCAGGTAGTACGCCGAGAAATACGGGCACGGCGTGCCGGGATCGGCGACCACGATCGCGTCCGGGTCGAGGGCCTTCTGCAGCTCCGCGACGACGCGTTCGGGCCGGATCGGCGTTTCGCTCGAAGCCGCGAGCGCGTCGAACGCGGCGAATTTCTCGCGCTTCCTCCCGTCGACGAATGAAAGGTCGCCTTCGCGCTGCGCGACCGCTTCGTTCAGCGCGGCGAGGCAGAGACGCGCATCGCCGACCAGCGGCACGTCGACCTTGTAGTTCCGGCCGGGAACCGCCGGGTCGACGTCGATGTGGATGATGCGCGCCGCGCCGTCGGCGGGATGGCGCCAGCGCTCGGTGGTCACCGAGCCGGCGCGGCAGCCGACAAAGACGATCAAGTCGCTCGCATCCACGACGGCCCGGGTTTCCGGAGTGCCGCCGTTCGAGCCGACCACGCCTACCGAGTGCGCGCAGCGCTCGTCGATCGATCCCTTGCCGCTGACCGTCGTCGCCACCGGCGCGTTCAACTTCTCCGCCAGGGCCTGCAGCTCCCGCTCCGCTCCGGAGAGCACCACGCCGCCGCCACAGATAAAGAGCGGTGCCTTCGCTTTCCTGAGCAGCTTCGCCGCCAATTCGATGTATTGAGGATCCGGCGCGACTCGCCGGGAGGGAAACCGTCCGTAGGTCGGATCTCCCCAGACATCGCCCCGCTCCACCGGGCCGTTCTGCACGTCGAACGGCAACGCGATATGCGCGGACCCCGCGCGTCCGGTCGTCATTGCTTCGAACGCAGTGCGCAAGACCCGCGGAATGTCGGCAGGGCGGTCCAGGACCGCGTTCCACTTGGTCAGTGGCTTGAAGAGATTTTTCTGGTCCAGCTCGGTGAGCGTGAAGCGACCCCGCGAGGAGACGGAAACGTCCGTGTTGATCGCAAGCACCGGGACCGATGATTCGTTGGCTTCGACCAGGCCGGGCAGGATGTAGGTCGCGCCGCCGCCCGAGGGGCCCTCGCAGACGCCGACCTTGCCGGTGACGCGGGCGTAGCCGTCGGCCATATAGGCGGCGTGGCGCTCATCCCGGGTGAGGACATGTTTAAGGGATGAAGAGCGGAAAGCATCGTAGAGGGGAAGGCTGGTATCGCCGCACAGGCCGAAGATGGTCTCGACGCCGTGGATCTTGAGCATCTCCACGACCGCCTCGGCTCCCGTCAGCGTTGCGACTTCGACCGGCTTGTTCACGCCGTTATCTTAAACTGCCTGCCGATGGACCAAAGACCCGCCCCGGGCGAGCTCTGCCTCGATCACGTCGCGCACTTCGTTCCCGACCTGCAGGCGGCGGCGAGCGCGCTGGAGAAGCTCGGCCTCGTCGTCACGCCGGAATCGGCGCACCGCACGCAGCACGGCCCCGCAGGCACCTCGAACCGCTGCCTGATGCTCGAGGCAGGCTACGTCGAGATCCTGGCACCGACCCTGGACACGCCGAACGCGCAGCGCGTGCGCGACCGCATGCAGCGCCACATCGGCATGCACCTGTGCTGCTTCGGCACGCCCGATCCGGCCGGCGAGCACGCGCGGCTCGCGGCAAACGGCTTCGAGCCCGAGCCGCTGGTCAACCTCGCGCGCAACTTGCAGGACGGCACGCCGGTGCGCTTCAACGTCGTCTACGTGCCGCCGGAAAAAATGCCCGAGGGCCGCATCCAGTACTGCGAGCACCTCACCGAGGGCGAGATGTGGCGCGACAGCTGGGTGAACCGAGGCTTACGCCTCGACGCAGCGTTCGTGGTCGCCGACGATCCGGCCGAGGTCGCCGCGCGCTGGGCGCTCTACACCGGCGTGCTGCCGCGCCGCGAAGGCGCCTTCGTCCAACTGTCCCTCGCTCGCGGCAAAGTCCTGATCGGCACGCGCAAGGCACTCGCCGCGCACCTCGGCGAGGCACCGCCGGCGCCTGCGCTCGCCGGCTACGCGCTCAAGTGCAGTCAACCCGCCGCGTTCCTGGCCCGTTGCAAGACTGCGGGCTTCGCCGTTTCGGGGAAGAACGTGAAGCTGCCGGATAGTCTCGGCGGCGTATGGGTCATCGGTTAGAATTTCGCCCACTCTAGGAGGAGGGACAATGAGGTTTTTCAAAGCCAGCACTTTCATTCTGGCCGCATTCGCCGCTTCAGCCGCGTGCGCCCAGACCGTCAAGATCGGCTTCATCACCAGCTACTCCGGACTGAACGGCAACCTCGGGCCGTACATGGAGCGCGCGGTGCGCCTGTATCTCAAGCAGCACGAGAAGGATCTCGGCGGCGTGAAGGTCGAGCTCCTCACGCGCGACGACACCGGCCCCAACCCCGACAAGGCGCGCCAGCTCGCGCAGGAGCTGGTGGTGCGCGACAAGGTCAACCTCCTCGCCGGCGTGATCTTCACGCCCAACGCGATGGCGATGGCGCCGATCGCGACCGAGGCGAAGGTGCCGTTCGTGATCATGAACGCCGGCACGGCGGTGATCACGACGCGCTCGCCGTACATGGTGCGCACCTCGTTCACGCTCTGGCAGTCGAGCTACCCGCTCGGCCAGTGGGCGGCGAAGAAGTACAAGACCGCCTACAGCCTGGTGAGCGACTTCGGCCCGGGCCACGATTGCGAAGAGGCGTTCAGCAAGGGCTTCGAGGAAGGCGGCGGCAAGATCGTCGGCAAGGTCCGCGTGCCGCTGCAGAACCCCGACTGGGCGGCGTACATGCAGCGCGTCAAGGACGCGAAGCCCGACGTGCTGAACGTGTTCATCCCGGCAGGCAAGACGGCGACCGCGGTGATGAAGAATTTCTCCGACCTCGGCCTCGACAAGGCGGGCATCAAGCTGATCGGGCCGGGCGACATCACCACCGACGAGGAGCTGCCCAACATGGGCGACGTCGCGCTCGGCGTGCTGACCGTGCACCACTACTCCGCCGGCGCAACGCGCCCGGCGAACAAGGCCTTCGTCGCGGCCTGGAAGAAGGAATACGGCCAGAACGAGACGCCGAACTTCGTCGCGGTGGGCGCCTGGGACGGCGCGGCGCTGATCGTCGACGCCATCAAGGCGCTGAAGGGCAACATGGACCCGGACAAGACGATGGAGTTCTTCAAGCACTGGAAGAGCGCCAACAGCCCGCGCGGGCCGATCTCGATCGACCCGGAAACGCGCGACATCATCCAGCCCGAGTACCTGCGCGAGGTGAAGCGCGTCGGCGGCCAGCTCGTCAACGTCGAGCTGGAGACGCTCGGCGCCGCGGTGAAGGATCCCTGGAAAGAGTTCCAGAAGAAGAAATAGCGCGCCTGAGCGCTTAAGCCCCTGGGGGAATTCCTCTCGTCTGTCGTAAGCGTCGCCTTCCACGGCGTCGCTTACGGCATGATCCTTTATGTGATTTCGGTCGGCCTGTCGGTGACGATGGGCCTGATGGGCTTCATCAACCTCGCCCACGGCGTGTTCGCCATGGCCGGGGGCTTCCTGCTCTCGACGGCGATGAGCGCGCTGGGGATGCCCTTCCCCGTGGCGCTGGTCGCGGCCGCCCTTTCCGTCGCCGCCCTGTCGGTCGTCCTCGAGCGGCTGCTCTACTCGCGCCTCTACGCCGCGGGCGAGCTGGCGCAGGTGCTGTTCTCGATCGGCCTGATCTTCGTCTCGGTGGCGGTGGCGCGCCTCATCTACGGCAACCTCGCCGCGCCGATCTTCCTTCCCGACTACCTGCGCGGCCAGCTGCATTTCATGGGCCGGGACTTCCCGACCTACCGCGTCTTTCTCATCGCCTTCAGCGCGCTGATCATCTTCTCGCTCTGGTTCGGCGTCGAGCGCACGCGCTGGGGCGCGATGGTCCGCGCCGCGGTCGACAATCGCGGCATGGCGCAGTCGGTGGGCATCAACACCCGCGTGCTGTTCATGGCCACGTTCGCGCTCGGCAGCGGCCTCGCCGGCCTCGGCGGCGCGCTCGGCGCCGACATCCTGCCGGTGCAATGGGGCTACCCGTTCGAGCACCTGGTGTACTTCCTGATCGTCGTCGCGGTCGGCGGCCTGGGCAGCCTGCGCGGGCCGTTCGTCGCCGCGCTGCTGATCGGCGTTGCCGACACCGCGTGCAAGTACTGGATTCCGGAATTCGGCGCCTTCCTCGTCTACGCGGCCACCATCGGCATCCTCCTGTGGCGCCCGATGGGACTGTTCGGAGTGCGAGCGTGATGGAATTCGGGGTCAGGGTCGTAATTCTTTCTTTCAGGGAGGGGCTTGGGATGGGGCTGAATTACGACCCTGACCCCGAATTCCGATGAGCGGCTACAGCGCGAACACGAGAATCCGCTGGACCGAGTGGCTGCCCTGGGTCGCAGCGGGCGCGTTTTTCTTCGTCCTGCCGGAATACCTCTCGCTCGGCGCGAGGATCCTGATCTTCATCCTCTTCGCACTCTCGCTCGACCTCATCCTCGGTTACGCCGGCATCGTCACGCTCGGCCACAGCGCGTTCTTCGGCCTCGGTGCCTACACCGCCGGAATCCTCAGCGCCAAGCTCGGCGTCCACGACCCGTTCATCGGCCTCGCCGCGGCCGCGGCGATGTCGGCGGCGCTCGGCCTCGTCACCGGCGCGGTGATCCTGCGCACGCGCGCGCTGACCCTGCTCATGCTCACGCTCGCCATTACCGCGATCCTGCTCGAGATCGCCAACAAGGCGACCCGGCTGACCGGCGGCGCCGACGGTCTCTCGGGCGTGCAGGTCTCGCCGATCCTCGGGCTGTTCCGGTTCGACCTGTACGGCAAGACTGCTTTCCTCTACTGCCTGGTGGCGCTGTTCGCGGGCTGGTGGGTGGTGCGGCGGATCATCTACTCGCCCTACGGCGCGATGCTGACCGGCATCCGCGACAACGCCACGCGCATGCACGCCATCGGCGCGCCGGTGTACTGGCGCCTGGTGCTGATCTACACGGTCTCGGCGACCATGGCCGGCGTCGCCGGCGCGCTGCTCACCCAGGTCAACCAGTTCGTCGGCCTGAACGTGCTTGGCCTCGAGCCTTCGGGCGACATCCTCGTCATGCTGATCCTGGGCGGCGTCGGCCGGCTCTACGGCGCCTTCGTCGGCCCGGTCGTCTACCTGATCGCGCAGGACTACCTCGCCAAGCAGTACCCCGAGTACTGGTATTTCGGCATCGGCGTGCTGCTGATCGTGGTCGTGCTGTTCGCGCGCGGCGGCGTCCTCGGCATCGTCGATCAACTGCGGAACAAATGGCTCTCGCACTCCAAACCGAAAAGCTCTGCAAAAGCTTCGGCGCGCTGACGGTCGCCGACAACATCGACTTCCGCCTCGAGGCGGGAGCGCGCCATGCGCTGATCGGCCCGAACGGCGCCGGCAAGACGACCTTCGTCAACATGCTGACCGGCGCCCTCGCGCCGACGTCCGGCCGCATCCTGATGAGCGATCAGGAAATCACGAAGACCAGCCAGGCAGCGCGCGTCAAGCTCGGCCTGGGACGCACCTTCCAGATCACGACGCTGTTCCGCAGCCTGCCGGTGCTCGACAACGTCGCCCTGGCCATCGCGGAGCGCCAAGGCGTGGCGAAGCGCATGTGGAAAGCCGCGAGTCGCCATCAGGAAATCAAGGATGAAGGCATGGACCTGCTGGGCGTTCTCGGCCTGGCGGATGACGCCGCGAGCGCGGCGCAGGATCTGCCCTACGGCAAGCAGCGGCTGCTCGAGATCGCGGTGACGCTGGGCCTCAAGCCGAAGGTGCTGCTGCTCGACGAGCCGGCCGCGGGCGTGCCGTCGCACGACTCCGGAAAAGTTTTGCAGCAGCTCGAGAAGCTCTCCTCCGACATCGCGGTGCTGATCATCGAGCACGACATGGATCTCGTGTTCCGCTTCGCGCAGCGCATCACCGTGCTGGTGCAGGGCCAGGTGCTGGTCGAAGGCACGCCACACGAGATCGCCGGCGACAAGCGCGTGCGCGACGTCTACCTCGGCGAGGCGACGCATGGCTGACGCCCTGCAGCTTTCGGGCGTTCGCGCCGGCTATGGCGAGACCATCGTCCTCGAGGACGTGACGTTCACGCTCCCGGAGCGCGGCTCGCTCGCGGTCCTGGGACGCAACGGCGTCGGCAAGACGACGCTGCTTGCCACCATCATGGGGCACACGACGTTTCATGCCGGATCGATTCATTTCAATCAAAGACCCGTCCAGGAAAGCGCTGTGTATGAACGGGCACGCAGCGGCATCGGCTACGTGCCGCAGGACCGCCTGATCTTTCCCTCGCTCAGCGTCGAGGAGAACCTCACCGTCGCCGCGCGTTCCGGCCGGTGGAACCTCGAGCGCGTCTACGACCTCTTCCCTCGCCTCGCCGAGCGCCGCCACCACCGCGGCAACCAGATCTCGGGCGGCGAGCAGCAGATGCTGGCGATCGGCCGCGCGCTGATGGGCAATCCGACCCTGCTCCTCATGGACGAGCCGCTCGAGGGGCTCGCGCCGATCATCGTCGAGATGCTCCTGAAAGCGCTCAAGCGCCTCATTTCAGAGGATTCCCTGGCGATGGTCCTGGTCGAGCAGCACGCCAAGCTCGCGCTGCAGGTCACGCGCACGGCGCTCGTGATGCGCCGCGGCAAGATCGTCCACCAGGGCGACAGCGAAGCGCTGCTTGCGAATCCGGATCGCCTCGCCGACCTGGTGATGGCACAGTAGCAGTCCGGAGGTTTCATGGAAGCGCTCAAGGACGCAAGCCATCTCTACGAAGTCGAGTACCGCGCGCGCCATCTCGAGCGGCCCGGCTTCCGCATCCAGGAACTGCAGCTCTCGCCGACGCAGAAAGTCCCCTGGCACTACCACAACAACGTCAGCGACACCTTCTATGTCCTGAAGGGATACCTGCGCATCTTCCTGCAGAACCCCAAGGAGGAGATCCGCCTCGCACCCGGCGAGACGTACAAGGCAAAGGCAGGCCGCCCGCACCTCGTCACCAACGGCGGCAACTCCTCGGTCAACTTCCTCGTCCTCCAGGGCGTCGGTGAATACGACTATGTCCCGCTCGTTGATTCTGATCGCGCTGCTTAGCGCGTCGGCCCCGGCGCTCGCGCAGCGCGGCAAGCCGCCCGCCGCCGTGGGCTTCCCCGACGCGCCGGGCAAAGAAGTGTTGCTCAGCAAGTGCTTCCAGTGCCACACGCCGGGCATGTGGATGGACCATCGCCAGGACCGGCGCGGCTGGGAAAGCACGATCTTCCGCATGGTCGGCCGCGGCGCGCTCTGGACCGAGGACGAGATCAAGGCGATGGCGGACTACCTCGGCAAGACCTACTCCAAATGAGAGAGCTCGTCGCCCGCTACCTGAGCCATTCGATCTCCCGGCGGACCTTCCTCAAGGGAATGACGACTGCCGGCGTGTCGCTCGGCGCGGCGAAGGAGATCCTCGAGTCGCTGGTGCCGGTCGCGCACGCACAGGGTATCGAGGGCGTGAAGGTCGTCGAAGGTTCGGGCGGCCTGTGCTTCGCCGAGCAGCTCATCGCCTCGGGCGTGAAGTACGTGTTCGGCAACTCGGCGAGCGAGGACGCGCATTTCTACGAGGCGCTCGTCGACCGGCCGCAGCTCAAGTACATCCTGACCCCGCACGAAGGACCGGGCGCGGCGATGGCGGCAGGCTACGTCAAGGCGTCGGGCGAGCCGACCATCGTCATGCAGGCGGCCGCGGTCGGCCTGATGAACGCGATGGGGCAGATGTTCAACGCCTACAAGGAGCAGACGCCGCTCGTCTTCTACAGCTACCGCACCGACCAGACCGGACGCGCCGGACGCGACGGTTTCGAGGAGGTGGCGAACCAGGAGCAGCTCGTCCAGCCGCTCACCAAGTATTCATGGCTCGCGCGCAAGGCGGAGATGATTCCCGAGACGGTGCGCCGCGCCTTCAAGGCGGCGTGGACGCCGCCGTATGGACCGACCTATTGCTCGTGGCACTCGGACCTCAACGACCAGCAGGTGAAGACCGAGGTCATCCTGCAATCGAAGGTCGACCCGCGCATGCGCGTGCGGCCGAACCCTGCCGAGGTGGAGCGCGCGGCGAAGCTGCTGGTCGAGGCGAAGATGCCGCTCATGATCGTCGGCGACGAAATCCACGGCGCGAAAGCATCGGCTAAGGCGGTGAAGCTCGCCGAGCTGCTCGGCATGCCGGTGACGCAGGCGCGGCAGATGTTCGTCAATTTCCCGGAAGCGCACCCGCTCTGGGTCGGCACGCCGCCGGCGGCGCGCCTCAGCTCGCTCGACTACCCGAAGAACCCCGACGTGGTGATCAACGTCGGCAACAAGCTGCAGCACAACAGCCCGGCGCCGATCGTCGGCCGCGGCGCGAAGTTCATCGACATGCGGATCGACAGCGGCTCGATCGGCAACGTGATGCTGACCGAAGTGCCCCTGGTCTGCGATGTCGCCTATGGGCTCGACGATCTGATTGCCGCGGTTTCGCAGCTCGTCACGCCGTCCAGGTTCGAGGAGCGTGCAAGGCAGGTCAGGGCTTTCCACGAGAAGGCCGCGACGCTGCGCAACCTCGTGGTGAAGAACCCCGATTGGAACCGGGCGCCGATGCTCGCCGACCGCGTGACGCGCGAGGTGGCGGCGTTCGCCGACAAGGACGCGATCATCGTCCACGAGGCGGGATCGGTCGTCCTGCACGGCTTCGATTTCAACCCCGACGGCGGCCGCGAGCTCTTCTTCTACTACGGCGCGCACCTCGGCTCGGGCGTCGGCACCGCAGCGGGCGTGAAGCTCGCGCGGCCGAACCGCCAGGTCATCTGCCTGGTCGGCGACGGCTCGTTCGTCTTCGGCCCGACGGCGCTCTGGAATATGGCACGCCTCGGACTGCCGGTGATCACGGTGGTCTACAACAACCACGCCTACAGCGGCCCGCATAGCCGCGTGATCGAGAAGGTGCCGGGCGGCCGCATGATCGAGACCGGCCGCTTCTTCCACGACTACCTCGGTAATCCAGACATGAACATGGCGCTGATCGCCAAGGGCTTCGGCGTCGACGGCGAGGTGGCGAATTCCCCCGAGGAACTTCGCGCCGCGCTCGGCCGCGCGCGGAAGAGCACCTCCAGCGGCAAGCCCTATCTCATCGACGCCCAGGTGGCGCGCGTCGGCGTGGCGTGGGCGGACAAGCCCTGGACGCCCAGCCTGAAATCGTGACGATCCGCGCGCTCGTCTTCGATGTCTTCGGCACGGTGGTCGATTGGCGCTCCTCGATCATTCGCGAAGGCGAGCTGCTCGGCCACGCGAAGAACCTGAAGGTCGACTGGGCCGCGTTCGCCGACGCCTGGCGCGCCGGATACCGCCCGGCAATGAACCGCACGGCGAAGGGCGAGTGGGCGAACATCGACACGCTGCACCGCTCGATCCTGAATGAAATTCTCGAGAAATTTTCGATCCAGGGGCTGAGTGAAGCGGAAATCACACATCTCAACTTGGCATGGCACCGGCTCATGCCCTGGCCCGATTCGGTGCCGGGACTCAACCGCCTGAAGACGCGCTACATCGTCGCGACGCTCTCGAACGGCAACGTCTCGCTGCTGGTCGACATGGCGAAGAACGCCGGCCTGCCGTGGGACACGGTGCTTTCGGGCGAGCTCATCCGCAAGTACAAGCCCGATCCCGACGTCTACCAGATGGCCGCGCGCCTCCTCGGCGCGGGCTACGACGAGACGATGCTGGTGGCGGCGCATCCCGACGACCTCCTCGGCGCGCAGCGCGCCGGCATCAGGACCGCTTACGTGCCGCGGCCGCTCGAGCACGGGCCGAAGCCGCTCGTGCCGCCGCCGGCGGGCGCGAAGTTCGACTACACCGCCTCGGACTTCCTCGACCTGGCGCGCCAGCTCGGCGCCTAGAGCTCCAGCAGCTTCTCGGCGTTGCCGTGCGCGAGCTTGTGCTTGTCGGCGTCGTTGAGCGACAGCTTGTTGAAGAACTCCATGCCGACCTTGTTCGACTCGTAGGGCCAGTCGATGGCAAACAGCATACTGTCGATGCCCATCGCGAGCAGCGTGCAGACAAAGGCCGGCTCGTACCAGTTCCCGCTCGTCGTCACCACCAGGTTCTCGCGGAAGTAATCGATCGGCGCTTTCTTCAGGCCACGGCGCTCGGCTGCGCCGCGTGCGTGCGTGTCGAGCCGGTGCATGGCGAACGGGATGCCCTCGCCGAGGTGGCCGAGGATGATCTTCAGCTTCGGGCAGTCGTCGAACAGGCCCGAGAACACGAGACGCAGGAAATGGCAGCTCGTGTCGACGGCGAAGCCCCACGGCGCGCGCGCCAACTCCTCGTAGCCCTCGAAGTACGCCTTCACCGCCAGCGGGTGCGGCAGCGCCGGATGGAGGTAGATTGGCACGCCGAGGGCTTCGGCCTTGCGCCACATGACTCGGTACTTCGGAGCATCGAGAAACTCGCCCTGCTGGTGCGAGTGAATCATCGCGCCCTTGAAGCCTAGCTTGGTGACGCAGCGCTCCAGTTCTCGCGCCGCTTCCTCGGGGTCCGCAGTGGGCAGGGCGGCGAAGCCCGCGAATCTCTTCGGATGAGATTGAACGGCCTTGAACAACCGGTCATTCGCATCCCGCGCCATCGGGACCGCGACGTCGGCGGCGAACGCCTGCGGCCCGGGCGAGCCGAAGGAGAGCACCTGCACGTCGACGCCGGCGGCGTCCATGTGGGCGATGCGGCTCGCACCGAGGTCGAGGTTCTGTTCGATGATGTCGTGCCCCATCTCGCGGCCGCGAGATGAAAGGTAGAAATTGCGGAACTCGTTCGCCGACACCTGCTCGCGATACATCGGCGTGATGAAGTGCTCTTCGATGGCGATGATCCGCATCGCCGCCTCAGCGCGATTTTTTCAGCCGCGGATCGAGCCTGTCGATGTCTGCCTGAACCTGCGCGACGCTGCGCTCGTAGACGATCTCGCGCCCGGCGATGGTGCCGGCGTAGGCCATCTGGTTGCGCGTCGGCGAGAGCTCGCACTTCATGTTGTGCACGCCCTCGCCCAGCACCACGGTGATGCCCGTGGGGCGCTTGGAATAGACCACGACCTCCATCGTCTGGCCGGTCGAGGTCACGCGCACGGTGATCTTCTCGATGTTCACGGGACGGTGATCTCGTAGGACACGGCGCGCTGCGCCGCGCCATCGCCGCGCTCAGGCAGCTCCTCGAAGCGCAGCGTTTCCTTGCCGGAGCGTACCGGGGTCATGCGCCGGCCATCGCGCTCGGGAGCAGTCTCGGCGAGCACGACCATCGACTCTGGCTCGCGCGTCCGCCATTCCATGCCCTGGCCCGCCGCGGGCAGCTTCACCTGCAGGCGCTGGCCGTGCTTGACCGTGACCTCGCCGCCGGTCTCCGGCGCGACGATCGTGCTGGGCGCATGCGGGTCCCAGGTCGTCGAGCAGGCAGACAGCATCAGTGGCAGGAGAAGAACGGACGAAACGCGAACGGAGGGCATTGGCTCAGTGTGCCTTGGGCAGGATGACCGTGGGACCAGACCAGTCGACCGGGAGAATCTCGAAGAAGGTGACACGCACCGGCGCCTTGGTCCTGTTTTCTGCGGTGTGGACCACGTTGCCCGACTCGTAGAAATAGTCGCCCGGCCCGTAGACGGTCTCCTTGCCGGCCTGGACGAAGGTCAGCGCGCCTGCCGTCACCATCCGAATTCCCGGTCCGGCATGGTGGTGCGGTCCGAGACGCGCGCCCGGCGCGAAGCTCAGCTCGGTGACGCGCAGCTTGAATTTGCCATTGAGCTCCGTCAAATGGCCGAACACAGTCTCCTCGAGCTTGATTCGCGGCGTGATGCCTCGGTTTTCCGGCTGCTGTGCCAATACCGCGCCGCACGCCAGCAATGCCGCCAGGAAGCCAGTTGCGGTCGATTTCATCGATCCCCCTACGCCGCCACCGATCGCAGTGACTGGCGCTCGGCGTCGATCAGCTTGCCGAGCGTGCGGCGGAAGTGCGCGAGCGGCGCGTCGGCGACGATGCCGTTCATCTTGAAGTCGGCGTCGGCATCGAGCACCTCCTGCTGGCCTTCGATGAACTTGTCCTCGAGGAAGCCCTCGATCATGCTCTTGTTCAGCGACTGGGCGATGGTCGGATCCTGCAGGTCGTAGTCGTGCAGGTAGTCCCAGAAGAAGTGCGTCGACTTGCGGGTCTCCGGCGTGAAGAACTGGCAGTTGCGGTACTGCTTCGCGCCCTGCAGGTTGCCTTTCTCCGCGCCGGTGCCGGCGGGCGAGAACAGCGTCTCCATGAAGAAGATCCCGGGCACGTGCATGCGCGCGATGTTGCGCCGGTCGACCTTGCCGGCGTTGCGCACCACCTTGGCGTGGAACGGCGGAGCGTCGGCGTCCATGTGCCAGCGCTCGACGCGGAAGCCGTCCTCGAGGCGCTCGATCGCCGTCGGCTTCGACTTGTAGGCGTATTCCTCCGAGCCGCCGAGCGTCTTGGTGTGGACGAAAGCGAGGTGCGCGAAGTCGGAGAGGTTGTCGACGATCAGCAGGTAGTTGGCGTCGTAGTGCATGTAGTCCGGCTTGCCGCGCCAGTTCGGATCGCGCAGGTAGGGGAAGTCGAGGATCTTCGCCGGGTCGGCGAGCGCCGGGTCGCCCGGCCAGATCCACACCAGGTGGTCGCGCTCGACCACCGGGTAGCTGCGCACGCCGAGCTTCGGCGGGATGTTGTCCTGCCCGGGAATCTGGATGCACTTGCCGCTCGGGTCGAACTTCAGGCCGTGGTACATGCAGCGCACGTCGTCGCCTTCCATCCGGCCGTTGGAGAGCTTGGCGCCGCGGTGGCAGCAGCGGTTGTCGAGCGCCACGACGCGGCCGCTCTCGCCCTTGTAGAGCACCACCGGCTTCTCGAGGATGGTGCGCGCGAGCAGCCTGCCGTCGATCAGCTCGTGGTCCCAGGCCGCCACGTACCAGGTGTTCTTCAGGAA
>DATNCP010000024.1:0-14963 GCA_035607175.1 Burkholderiales bacterium | reverse complement strand
CTGAACTCCTGCATGGCGCGCGCGCGGCCGGTGAGCTCGAGCAGGCCGATGGTCAGCGCCACCGACGAGTTCTTGATGATGTTCATGAACTCGGAGGTGAGCGGCGGCAGGATGATGCGGAAGGCCTGCGGCAGGATGACGAAGCGGTAGGCTTGCGCTTCGGTGAGCCCGGTGGCGATGCCGGCCATGCGCTGGCCGCGCGGCAGCGAGTTGATGCCGGCGCGTACCTGCTCGGCGACGCGCACCGAGGTGAAGATGGCGAGGCACATCACGGCCGGCGCGTAGGAGCCCCACGGCGGCGGCATCTGCTTGATCCAGTCGCCGATCGTCTCGGGCAGCAGCTCGGGCACGACGAAGAACCAGAGGAACATCTGCACGATGAGCGGGATGTTGCGGAACACCTCGACGTACAGGTTGCCGAGCCGCACCAGCCACTTCACCGGCGTGGTGCGCACGGTGCCGACCACCGCGCCGATGACGAGGGCGATGACCCAGGCTGCGAGCGCCGTGGCGAGCGTCCAGCCCAGGCCGACGATCAGGTACTGGAGGTAGGTCCCCGTGCCGCCGGGCTCGGCTTCAACGAGGACCTTCCAGTGCCAGTGGTACTGCACCTACGCCCTACTCGTAGGCCTTCGGATCTCCGGACGAAGTCGGATTCGCCACGACCTTCTTGAACGCCGCGCTCATCGGCAGGTTGAGGTTGATGTTCTTCGGCGGCACCGGCTTCTGGAACCACTTGGCGTAGATGGCGTTGATCTGCCCCGACTTGTAGATCTGCGTCATCGCGGCGTCGACGACCTTCTTGAACGCCGCGTCGTCCTTGCGCACCATGATGCCGTAGGGCTCGACCGAAAGCGCCACGCTCGAGATCTCGTAGTCCTTCGGCGAACGCGACTGGGCGGCGAGGCCGGCGAGCAGGATGTCGTCCATCACGAACGCCACCGCGCGGCCGGTCTCGACCATCTGGAACGCTTCCGGGTGGCCGTTGGCGGAGATGATGTTCATGCCGAGGTTCTGCGCCGCGTTGATCTCGGTGATCTGCTTGATGTTGGTGGTGCCGGCGGTCGAGACGATGGTCTTGCCCTTCAGGTCCTGCAGCGTCTTCAGCTTCGCCGACTTCTTCGACACCCAGCGGTTGGCGGTGACGAAATGCGTCATCGTGAACCACACCTGCTCCTGGCGCGCGATGTTGTTGGTGGTCGAGCCGCACTCGAGGTCGATGGTTCCGTTCGCCATCAGCGGGATGCGGTTCGCCGAGGTGACGAGCTGGTACTTGGTCTCCAGCTTCGGCATCTTCAGCTCCTTCTTCACCGCGTCGACGATGCGGTGGCAGAGGTCCATGGCGTAGCCGATGGGCTGCTGCTTGTCGTCGTAGTACGAAAACGGCAGCGAGGCGTCGCGGTGGCCGATCGTGATCGAGCCGGTGTCCTTGATTTTCTTCAGCGTGCCGTCCTGCGCGACGGCTTGCGCGCAGAACAGGCCGAGTACGGCGAAAAACAGCGAAAGGCGAACCATGTCGTTTCTCCCTGGGGTTGAGCGAAAAATTCTACCTAGTTAAGGCTGGCAGCGGTATTCCTTACCCGCTCGGCCACGGCGGTCAGCAGCGACGCGCCGAACGTGGGGTCCGACTTGATCAGGTTGAGGAACACCTGGCGGTTGATGCCGAGCAGGACGGTGTCGGCCTCTGCCGCCGCATTTGCCGCCCTCGGCGACTGGTCGATGAGCGCCATTTCGCCGAAGACAGCTCCCGGGCCGACGTACTGCACCACGGCGCCGCGGATCGAGATCGCCACCTTGCCTTCCAGCACCACGTACATGAGCGCGCCGGTCTGGCCGGCGACCATGATCACCTTGCCCTTGTCGTAGCGCTGCTGCGCCTGGTCGCCGAGGCCCTTGGCGAGGCTGGCAAGGAGCGTCTTGTCGAACACCCGCGGCGACTCCTTTGCGTCGCTGGCGCTCGGCACGCCGGAGAGCTTGGCCATCATGCCGCGCAGGCGCTGGATCAGCATGCCGAGCATCATCAACGCGAACTCGGGCTTCTTCTGCAGCGCGGCGTTGAAGCCCTTGTCGTCGAGCGAGATGACCTTGCACGGGGTGTGCGCCGCCGCCGTGGCGCTGCGCGGCGATTCGGTGATCGCCGCCATCTCGCCGAAGATCTGCCCGGCCTTGATGGTGCCGATCGGCTTGCCGCCCGAGAAGAGGCCCACCTGGCCTTCCAGCAGGAAATACATCTTGTCGCGCTTGAAGAGCCCGCCTTTCTGGTTCTCGGAGAAGAACACGGTACCCGCGGCGGCCTGCTCCTCCTTGCCGGCGGATTCGAAGAACGCACGCGCGATGGCCGGCACGTAGATCGGTGCCTGCGGTGCCGCAGGCGTTGCCGGTGCTGCCGGCTTGGGACTTCCCGCCGGCTTGCTGAAATCGAGATCGTCCGACATCAGAGTGAATAGTGCCAGAATCTTCCCCTGTGTCGCAGCCCATTCGTACCGAGCACGATCTCCTGGGTGACCGCGCGGTGCCGGCGGATGCGTACTACGGCATCCATACCCTCCGGGCGCTGGAAAATTTTCCGATCACCGGGACGGCGATCTCGATCTACCCCGACCTGCTCGTGGCGCTCGCGTGCGTGAAGCAGGCCGCGGCGATCGCCAACGCGGAGCTCGGCCTGCTCGACGAAGAGCGGTCGATGGCGATCCGCCTCGCCTGCGAGGAAGTCCGCGAGGGCAAGCTGCACGAGGAGTTCGTCGTCGACGTCATCCAGGGCGGCGCCGGCACCTCGAGCAACATGAATGCCAACGAGGTGATCTGCAACCGCGCGCTGGAGAAGCTCGGCGCGGCGAAGGGCGAGTACTCCCGCCTGCACCCGCTCGATCACGTCAACCTGTCGCAAAGCACCAACGACGTCTATCCCACCGCGATCAAGCTCGCGCTGCAACTGGGAATAAGAAGGCTGCTGGAAGAAATGGCTTTCTTAAGGAAGGCATTCCACGGGAAGGCGGCGGAATTCGCCGACGTCCTCAAGGTCGGGCGCACGCAGCTGCAGGACGCGGTGCCGATGACGCTCGGCCAGGAGTTCTCCACCTACGCGGTGATGGTGAGCGAGGACGAGAGCCGGCTTGCCGAGGCGGCGGAGCTGATCCGCGAGATCAACCTCGGCGCCACGGCGATCGGTACCGGCATCAACGCGCACCCGGACTACGCGCCGCTGGTGACGCGGCGCCTCGCCGAAGTCTCCGGCATCGCCTTCGTCGTCTCGCCCAACCTGATCGAGGCGACGCAGGACGCGGGTTCGTTCGTGCAGCTCTCCGGCGTGCTGAAGCGCATCGCCGTCAAGCTCTCCAAGATCTGCAACGACCTGCGCCTGCTCTCCTCGGGCCCGCGCGCCGGCATCGGCGAGATCGCGCTGCCGCCGGTGCAGGCCGGCTCGTCGATCATGCCGGGCAAGGTGAACCCGGTGATTCCCGAGGTGGTGAACCAGATCGCCTTCGAGGTGATCGGCAACGACATCACCGTCACCATGGCGGCGGAAGGCGGCCAGCTGCAGCTCAACGCCTTCGAGCCGATCATCGCCCACAGCCTGTTCAAGAGCCTCTACCACCTCGCCGCCGGCTGCCGCACGCTCGGTGAGCGCTGCGTCAAGGGCATCACCGCCAACCGCGAGCGCGCGCGGCACCTGCTCGACGGGTCCACCGCGCTCGTCACCGCGCTCACCCCCATCATCGGCTATGCCCGCTCGACCGAGATCGCGCAGGAAGCGCTCGCCACCGGCGCGCGGGTCTACGATCTCGTCCTGCAAAAGAAGCTGATGGGCAGGGAGGAGCTCGACGAGCTCCTCAGCCCGGAGATGCTGACAAAACCTCGGAGCATCAAATGAGATTGCTGCTGCTGATCCTGCTCTTCCCGCTGACCGTGCTCGCGCAGGCCTATCCGGCGAAGCCGGTCAGGCTGATCGTGCCGTTCCCGGTCGGCGGCATCGCCGATATCTACGGCCGCATCGTCGCCGCCAGGCTCACCGAGGCCTGGGGACAGCCGGTGGTGGTCGACAACCGCACCGGTGCGGGCGGCAATATCGGCGCCGACCTGGTCGCGAAATCCGCGCCCGACGGCTACACGATCGGCATCGGCAGCATCGGCACGCACGCGGTGAACGTGACGCTCTTCTCCCGCATGCCCTACGACGCGGTGAAGGACTTCGCGCCGATCGCGCTGCTCCTCGAGGCCGAAGGCCTGCTGGTGGTGCATCCCTCGGTGCCGGCGCAGAGCGTTCCGGAGCTGATCGCCTACGCGCGCGCCAATCCCGGCAAGCTCACCTTCGCTTCCGCGGGCATGGGCACCGCGAGCCACCTCGCCGGCGAGCTGTTCAAGTCGATGGCAAAGGTCGAGATGACCCACGTTCCCTACAAGGGCAACGTGCCGGCGATCACCGATCTCCTCGCCGGCCAGACCAGCCTGATCTTCGCCACCATGCCCACCGTGCTGCCGCATTCGAAGGCCGGCAAGCTGCGGCCGCTCGCCACCATCGGCCCGGTGCGCTCGGCGGCCGCGCCCGAGTTCCCGACCGTCGCCGAAGCGGCGCTGCCCGGCTTCGCCGTGACCAACTGGGTCGGCTTCTTCGCTCCCGCCGGCACGCCGCCCGACATCGTGCGCCGCTGGAACGCCGAGACGCACAAAGTGATGCAGGCGCCCGAGATGCAGGCGCGCCTCCTGAACGAAGGCGCGCGCTTCATTGCGATGACGCCTGAGGAATTCGGCACATTCGTGAAGGGCGAGATCGCCAAGTGGGCGCCGGTCGTCAAGGCGTCCGGCGCGCGCGTTGACTAGAATCGAGTCGGGAGAGAGACCTATGCGCCATCGAAGCGTTGTTGCGATTCGCCTCGCTTTCGCCGCCGCCGCAGTCCTGGCGGCGCAGGCCGCGCAAGCGCAGCTCTACCTGCGCGCCGATCTCGGCTATTCCAAAGCCGCTGATGCCGGCATCCGGGACAAGAACTTCCCCCTGGACAGCGGTTTCATTTGCGGCGGTGACGCGTCGTGCCCGAGCGGCGGGGAGCTGAACGACGTCGGCAAGTCTCCGATGTTCAGCGTCGGCGCCGGCTGGCGGATCAGCCCGAACGTCCGTACCGACCTGACCGCCGCCTACCGCGGCGGCTATCAACTCAAGGATAGCGACGCCGCCGCGACGGAGTTCAAGGCGGACATCAAGTCGACCAGCGTCATGCTCGCCGGCTACTACGAGGCGGCGTCGGGCTGGGTCCGACCGTACGTCGGCGGCGGCGTGGGCTGGGCGCAGAACAAGATTGGCACGATCACCGGTACCGGGGCGGCATTCACGAACGAGTTCCCGGGCGGAACATGGTCGGGCCTCGCTTGGTCGCTCATGGCCGGGATCGGTATTCCGCTTGGAAGCCGGCTGACGCTGGACGTCGCGTACCGCTACATCGACCTCGGCAAGATCGAATCAGGGGCCGATCCCGTTCTGCCCTACTCAGGCATGACCGGCAACCTGCGCGCGCACGAGTTGACGGCCGGGTTGCGATTCTGAGCTCGCGTCGACCAATTGAAACTGAAATGAAACACGGCGGAAATATCGCGGCGAATGCGAGGAGCTAGGCTTCCCTGTCCATTCGGAGGAGGTCTATGGTTCGTTCGCTGGCATTGATTGCTTTTCTTGCTTCACTCACGCCCCCGGTCTCTGCGCAGGATGCGAAAGCGGTTGCCGCGCTCACGCAGGGCGGCTTTGTAATCGTCTTTCGCCACGGCGCGACCAACCGCGACATGGCGGACACCGATCCGCTCAACGTCGACGATCCGAACAATGTGTCGAAGCAGCGCCAGCTCAGCGAGCGCGGCCGGCAGGTCGCCCGAGATATCGGCGGCGCGTTCAAAACCCTGCAGATCCCGGTCGGCGCCGTCTACACCAGCAGGTTCTTCCGCGCAATCGAGACCGGCCGGCTGATCAGCGGGAAGGACGTCGTTACCACGGCCGACGTCAGCGAAGGCGGGCAGGTGGTGACGCCGATCGAGAACGACCGGCGCACCGAGGCCATGCGCAAGCTCGCGGCGACCGTGCCGGCAAGGGGCACCAACACGCTCGTCGTCAGCCACAAGCCGAACATCCTCGATGCCTTCGGCAAGGACTGGTTCGATGTCCGCGAAGGCGAAGCGTCGATCTTCAAGCCCGACGGCAGCGGCAAGTTCGTGCTCGTCGGCCGGGTGCAGGCTAGCGACTGGTCGGAACTCGCGAAGCGCCGCTGAGCAGTTCCGTGACGCCGCCGATCGCGGCGGTATTCACCGTCAGCGTTCTCTCGGTGGCGAGCCTCGGCAGGTAGTGCGGTCCGCCGGCCTTCGGGCCGGTGCCCGACAACCCTTCGCCGCCGAAGGGCTGCACGCCGACCACGGCACCGATCATGCTGCGGTTGACGTAGACATTGCCGACGCGCGCTTCCCGTACCACGTGGTCGATGAAGCTCTGGATGCGGCTGTGGATGCCGAGCGTGAGGCCGTAGCCGGTATCGCGCAGCCAGGCGAGGACGCGGTCGAGATCATCGCGCTGATAGACGCAAACGTGCAGGATCGGGCCGAAGACTTCCACTTTCGGCAACTGTTCCAGCGGCATCTCGAAGGCGATCGGCGCGATGTAGTGGCCGTGCAGGTCGGGAGAGAGGTGCGCGGCGCCGACCAGCTTCGCGGATTGCCTGAGGCGCCGGATGTGGTGCGCGAGCGCATCGTGGGCGGCGCTGTCGATCACGGGGCCGACGTCGGTATCGGCCTCGGCGGGATCGCCGACCTTCAGCTCGGCGAGTGCACCGCGCAATAGGTCGAGCGTGCGCGGCGCGTTGCCGGCTTCGAGGAAGAGGATGCGCTGTGCCGAGCAGCGCTGGCCCGCGCTCTGGAAGGCCGAGACGATGGTGTCGTCGACCACCTGCTCGGGCAGCGCCGAGGAGTCGACGATCATGGCGTTGACGCCGCCGGTCTCGGCAATGAGCGGCACGATCGGGCCGTCGCGGCCGGCGAGGCTCTGGTTGATCTTCCTCGCGGTCTCGACCGAGCCGGTGAAGGCGACGCCGGCGACACGTGGATCGGCGACGAGTCGGGCGCCGATGCTGCCGTCGCCGATCGCGCCGCACGCGACGTCGGCCGGGATGCCGGCTTCATAGAGGATTTCAAGGGCGCGCATGCCGGTGCGCGGCGTCTGCTCGGCGGGCTTGGCGATGACGGTATTGCCGGCGGCGAGCGCGGCGGCGACCTGGCCGGTGAAAATGGCGAGCGGGAAGTTCCACGGGCTGATGCAGGCGAAGACGCCCCGGCCGTGCAGGGCGAGGTCATTCTTCTCGCCTGCGGGTCCGGGAAGGGAGAGCGGCTTGTCGAAGTGCCGCTTCGCCTGAAGCGCGTAATAGCGGCAGAAGTCGGCGGCTTCGCGCACCTCGGAAACCGAGTCCGCGTAGGTCCGCCGGCCTTCGCGCACGATGAGCGAAACCAGCTCGACCAAGTGCTGCTCGAGGAGATCGGCGGCGCGTTCCAGCAGCGCTGCGCGCTTCGCGGCGGGCGTGCGCGACCAGGATTCGAACGCCTCGGCGGCGCGGGCGAGGCTGAAATCCAGCTCGCCGGGCGAAGTCGCCTCGACCGCCGGGAGCGCGCCGTCGGCGACGACGCGTGCCTTCAGGGCGTCCAGATTCTCTTGCAGCGACAGGTCGAGGCCCATGGAATTCTTTCGGTCAGGGTAGAGGTCGAGCGGCAGGGGAATGCGGGGATCCGGGCCGGCGGGCCCGGCGAGCGGGTCCGCGACCAGGGCATCGAGCGGCACTCCCGGGTCGGCGATCTGGTGCACGAACGACGTGTTGGCGCCGTTCTCGAGCAGCCGCCGCACGAGGTAGGGGAGAAGATCGGTGAAGCTGCCGACCGGGGCGTAGACGCGGCATTGCACCGCCGGGTGATCCGCGAGCACGATGTCGTAGAGGGCGTCGCCCATGCCGAACAGCTTCTGGAATTCGAATTCCCGGCCTTTCCCCAGCTCGAGGATGGTGGCCAGGGTGCGGCAGTTGTGCGTCGCGAACGCCGGATAGATCGCCTCCGGCGCCGAGAGCAGCGTGGTGGCGCAGGCGACGTAGGAGACGTCGGTCGCCGCCTTGCGCGTGAAGACGGGATAGTCCGGCATGCCGAGCTGCTGCGCGCGTTTCACTTCGCCGTCCCAGTAGGCGCCCTTGACGAGGCGGATCGGGATGCGGCGCTTCTTCCCCCGGCCGAGCGCGACCAGCCATTCGCAGACCGCGAGCGCGCGCTTCTGGTAGGCCTGGACCGCGAGTCCCGCGGACGGCACGCTGTCGAGAATGTCGAGAGTGAGCTCGAGGCGCTCCGATTCCTCGGCGTCGATGGTCATGCCCACGCCGCGTTGCGCCGCGAGCTCCGTCAGTCTTTGAATTCTTGGAATCAATTCATGAAAAACCCGGGAGCGCTTTGCCTCCTCGAAGCGCGGGTGCAGCGCGGAGAGCTTCACCGAGACGCTGTCGGGGGCGCGCGCGGTCTCGATGGCGTGGGAGTACAGCCTGAAATAGCGCGCGGCATCGTCAGCGGTGCGCGCTGCTTCGCCCAGCATGTCATAGGAGAAGCGATAGCGCGGCCGCTCGGCGGCGCGCGAAGCGGCACGAGATGCGGCCTGCTCGATCGTCTCGCCGAGGACGAACTGGCCGGCGAGGATGCGCATCGCCTGTTTCACCGCGGTGCGCACCACCGGCTCGCCGAGGCGCGAAATCAGATTCTTCAGCGCGGACGGGTCGTCGTGCCAGCGCACCAGGGTGCCGGTGAGCAGGAGCGCCCAATCCGCCGCGCTTTCGCGGCTCCAGTTGCCGGAGGCGAGCTTCTCGCGCAGCAGCGCGTCGGCCGTTTCGGCGTCGGGGATGCGCAGCAGCGCTTCGGCGACGCACATCAGCGCCACGCCCTCGGGGGTGGAGAGCCCGTATTGCCTCAGGAACGATTCGGCCGAAAGCGGCGCGGGCGGCGTTGCCCGGACACGTTCAGCTAGACGAAAGGAAAGGGCGGTTATGGCCTCGGACGCAGCGGGGTCCGGTTGCAGCGAACGAAGACGCCGCACGGCGTCTGCTTCGGCCGTGCGGTGAGAGCCTGCGATCGCTGCGCGCAGCCGGTCTTGCACCATATAGAATCTCGCGCCGAATCCTACGCTTCATCCATGACACCGAAAAAGCTCTGGGAACCGTCCGAGCGCGCGATCGAAGAAGCGCAGGTGACGCAATTCGCCCGCCAGGTGATCCGCAAGCGCAAGCTCGACGCCAACAGCTACGGCGAGTTCTACGACTGGTCGGTCGCGCATCCCGAGGAATTCTGGGGCGAGGTCTGGGACGCATGCGGCGTGATCGCCTCGCGCAAGGGCGCGACGGTGCTGGTCGACGGCGACAAGATGCCCGGTGCGCGCTGGTACCCGGAAGCGCGCCTCAATATCGCCGAGAACCTGATGCGCCGCGGCGACCGCGGCGACGCCTTCGTGTTCTGGGACGAGAGCGGCCTGCGCCGCCGCGTCTCGTACGCCGACCTGACGAGCGAAGTCTCGCGCGCCGCGCAGGCGCTGCAAGCGCTCGGACTGCGCGCCGGCGACCGGGTGGCGGCCTTCATTCCCAACATTCCCGAGGCCGGGATGCTGGCGCTCGCCGCGCTCTCGCAAGGCATCGTCTGGGCCTCGTGCTCGCCCGACTTCGGCGTCGACGGCGTGCTCGAGCGCTTCGAGCAGATCGAGCCCAAGGTGCTGTTCTGCGCCGACGGCTACATCTACAACGGCGAGGCGCACGATTCGCTGGAGCGGGTGCGCGAGATCGCCGAAGGGCTGAAGAGCCTGCGCAAGGTGGTGGTCGTGCCGCACCTCAATCCGCGTGTCGAGGTCGACGACGTGCCGAAGGGCGTGCGCCTCGACGAATGGCTACGCCGCTACCAGCCGGCGGCCATCGAGTTCGCGCAGCTGCCCTTCAACCACCCGGTGTTCATCCTCTTCACCTCCGGCACGACCGGCAAGCCGAAGTGCATCACCCACGGCGCCGGCGGCACGCTGCTACAGTCGCTGAAGACCTTCAAGTTCCACTTCGACGTCCGCCCGGGCGACCGCTACTTCTACTACTGCACCACCAACTGGGTGGTGTGGAACGTGATGTTCATGGCGCTCGCGGCCGAGGCGACGGTGATGCTCTACGACGGCTCGCCCTTCGCGCGCGACGCGATGATGCTCTTCGACTACGCGCAGAAAGAGCGGATCACCCATTTCGGCACCTCGGCGAAGTTCATCGACGCGCTGGCGAAGCGCGGCGTGCGCCCGGTGGACGCGCACGACCTGCCGGGCGTGCGCATGATCATCTCGACCGGCTCGCCGCTCGCGCCGGAGGGCTTCGACTACGTCTACTCGGCGATCAAGAAGGACGTCTGCCTGGCCTCGATTTCAGGCGGCACCGACATCATGGGCGCCTTCGTCGACGCGTCGGCGGTGCTGCCCGTCCATCGCGGCGAGCTGCAGTGCCGTTCCCTCGGCATGGCGGTCGAGGTGTTCAATGAAGACGGCGAAGCCGTGGTCGGCAAGAAAGGCGAACTGGTCTGCACCAAGCCCTTCCCCTCGATGCCGCTCGGCTTCTGGAACGACTCGGGCGGCGAGCGCTACCACGCGGCGTATTTCGCCAAATATCCGAACGTCTGGTGCCACGGCGACTGGTGCGAGCTCACCAAGCGCGGCACGATGGTCGTTTACGGCCGCTCGGACGCGACGCTCAACCCTGGCGGCGTGCGCATCGGCACCGCCGAGATCTACCGCGTGGTCGAGCGGATCGCCGACGTCGAGGAAGCGGTCGCGATCGGGCAGATCTGGCAATCGGATACCCGTGTCGTCCTGTTCGTGAAGCTGAAGGACGGCAAGGCGCTCGACGCGAAGCTCGAAGACAAGATCCGCGCCGACATCAAGAAACATGCCTCGCCGCGCCACGTGCCGGCCAAAATAGTGCAGGTCGCCGATATCCCGCGCACCAAGAACGGGAAAATCGTCGAGCTGGCGGTGAAGGCCGTGGTGCATGACATGCCGGTTGCGAACACCGACGCGCTCGCCAATCCCGAAGCGCTCGAGCTTTTCCGCGACCTGCACGAGCTCTCCACTTAAAATTACGCAGTGCAGCAGCAGCATTTCCTGTCGCTCGGCGAGAGCGGCTTCCATCGCATCGCGTACACCGACTGGGGCGATCCCACCTGTCCCCATGTCGTCGTCTGCGTGCACGGCCTCGCGCGTAACAGCCGCGACTTCGACTTCCTTGCCGACGAGCTGACGCCCGAATGCCGGGTGCTGTGCATGGATGTCGTCGGCCGCGGCGAGAGCGACTGGCTGGAGAACAAGAACGAATACACCTTCGCCACCTACCAACGCGACGCGGCGGCGATGCTCGCCCGCGCGGGAGCGACGGCGGTCGATTGGGTCGGTACCTCGATGGGCGGGCTGATCGGCATGTTCCTCGCCGCGCGGCCCCACTCGCCGATCCGCCGCCTGGTGCTGAACGACGTCGGCGCATTGGTGCCGTGGGCGGCGCTGTTCCGCATGAAGGGCTACATCACCCGCGGCCGTCGCTTCAGCGACCTCGGCGAGGTCGAGGCCTATCTGCGCAAGGTGTGCGCGCCGTTCGGGCCGCTCACCGACGAGCAATGGAAGCACCTCGCGCGCCACGGCGCCCGGCGCGAAGACGGCGAGGGCTCCTCGCCCTACCTCCTTCGCTACGACCCGGCGATCGGCGAGGGACTGCACGGCCACATCGACCCCGAATTTCCCATGGGACCGGACATGCTGCGCGGCATCGACCTGTGGAATGTCTGGGGCAAGGTGACTTGTCCGACGCTGGTGCTGCGCGGTGCGGATTCGGAAGTCTTGTTGAAAAAAACTCTGGATGAGATGCAAAGCCGGAAACCCGACCTGCAGGTGGTCGAATTCTCCGGCGTCGGCCACGCGCCGGCGCTGATGAATGAAGAACAGATCGGGGTGGTCAAACGCTTTCTGCTCGAGCGCTAGCGTTTCTTGTCTGTGCGCCGGCGTTTGCCGCCGAGCTGCCGGCGTTGCACGCGGATGTTTCGGCGGTGACGGTGTCCGGCGTCTCCGCCGGAGGCTACATGGCAGTGCAGGTGCACGTCGCGCATTCCGCGTCGGTCAAGGGCGCTGGCGTGATTGCCGGCGGGCCGTATTACTGCGCGATGGGCAGCGTCTGGACGGCGTACTACAACTGCATGACGCCGGGCTGGTGGACGCCGCTGCCGCGCGCCGCGTTCCTCAAGGCCGCGACCGACGGCTTCGCCGCTAGCGGCCGGATCGATGCCACCGCGAATCTTTCCGCGGCGAAGGTCTGGCTCTTCACCGGGACGCGCGATCACACCGTCCTGCCCGAGGTGGTGCGCGAGCTCGAGGCGTACTACGCCCTGTATGGAATCAAAGCGAAGCTGGTTGCCGACAAGCCTGCCGGCCACGCGATGGTGACCGCGGACGCGGGCAACAAGGACTGCGCGGCGACGAAGGAACCCTTTATCAACGACTGCGACTACGATGCGGCCGGCGAGCTGCTGAAGCACCTCCTCGGGCCGCTCAAGCCGCCCGCAAAGGAAGGGCCGCTGCACGAGTTTGACCAGGGATTGGTCTACGTACCCAGGAGCTGCGAGAAGGAACGCTGCCGGGTCCACGTCGCGTTCCATGGTTGTCGGCAGAGCGTGGATCGCTTCGCGCGCGACGCGGGATACAACCGCTGGGCAGAGGCGAATCTCCTGATCGTGCTCTACCCCGAGGTGAAAGCGAGCTGGTATCCGTTCAACCCGCGCGCCTGCTGGGATTGGTGGGGCTATACGGGACCGGCGTATCACACCAAGGACGGCGAGCAGATCCGCGCCGTCAAAGCGATGCTGGACCGGCTCAGCGCGCCGCGGAAATAGCGGCCGAGATCGCCTCGACCACCGCGGGTTGCTCGCCGATCGGCTTGTCGAGCATGAGCTGGATCTCCGGGCGCTTCGCCTGTGCCACGAGCTTCGGCAGGTCCTCCTTGACGTGGCCGCCGGTGCCGAGGAAGAGCGGCACCACGCGGATCGACAGCGCGCCCTTCGCCGCGAGCGCAGTGACGGCTTCCTCGAGCGACGGCCCGTGCTCGAGATAGGCGAGGGCGACGGCGACCGCGGGCAGGCGCTTGCCGACGCTGACGGCGATTTTCTCGAAGGGTTGCGACCACTCCGGGTCTCGCGACCCGTGTCCGAGCAGGACGAGGCCTTCTTTCAATGCAGCGTTGCCCTGCGCCGCTCGTAGATGCCTTGCAGCAGGCGTAGCGAGCCGAGGCTGATCGCGCGGTGGGAGAGCTCGTGGCCGAGGTACTCGACGATGTCGAGCGTGCACGGCACGTGCAGCCCGGTCAGCACGCGCGCCGCGCGCTCGGCGTAGACGCGCGAGACGACCGAATCGAATTCGCCGTGCACGAGATGAATGCGCGAGGCGATGCGGCTGCCGCGCGCCGGGGTCTGCGCGAAACGCGAGCAGAACGCCACGACCGCGCTCGCCAGCCCCGGGGCCTTCACCGCCTCGAGCGCCACGGTGCCGCCCTGCGAGAAGCCGATCAGCACGGTGCGGCTCGCCGGCACGCCGGAGTTGGTCTGCTCGCGGCGCACCAAGTCCTCGACGTCCGGCAGCACGCGGGCGACGCGCTCTCGGTGGTTGTCGCAGTTGAGGCCGCGCGTCGGGTACCAGTCCTGCGCCGCGCCGCCGCGCGCGTCGGGATCGAAGCCGCTCGGCACCACCAGCGCCGCGCTGGGAAAGCGCGCCTGGAACTTGAACGCGATCGGGATCATGGACTGCGCGGTGGCGCCGCAGCCGTGCAGGAAAACGAACAGGTGATGGGCCGGATGCTCCCGGGAGGTGCTGCTCGGCGCGAACCGGAACACGCGACCGGACATGCGGAGGATTGTTACCCCGCCATGACCGTTCTGTAAACTGCCCCGGACTTCTTCCCGGGTGATCCATGCGAACCACGCGATTTCTAACGGCTTTCTGGATGCTCACGAAACCCTACTGGGTGTCCCGCGAGCGCCGCGTCGGCCTGATCCTGCTCGCCACGGTGGTCGGCCTCACGCTGGTGGGGGTGTGGCTCGAGGTGCAGTTCAACACCTGGAACCGCGAGTTCTACAACACCTTCGAAACCCGAAACCAGACGGAGTTCTTCTACCAGCTCGGGACCTTCACGCTGCTGGCGGTGATCTTCATCGTCAACGGCGTCTATCGGCAGTACTTCCGGCAAATGCTCATGATCGAGTGGCGCTCCTGGATGACCGAGCGCTTCCTCACCGCCTGGATGCAGGATCGCGCCTACTACCGCCTGCAGCTCCTCGACAAGGGCACCGACAACCCCGACCAGCGCATCGCCGACGACCTCAACATCTTCGTCGACCTGACGCTGTCGCTCACGCTGGGGTTGCTGTCGGCCGTTGTGACGCTGGTCTCGTTCGTCGCCATCCTCTGGTCGATTTCCGGCGCGCTGACGATGTTCGGCGTCACGATCCCCGGTTACATGGTGTGGGTGGCGCTCGTCTACGCCATCGTCGGCACCCTGCTCACGCACTTCATCGGCCGGCCGCTGATCCGGATCGGCTTCGACCAGCAGCGCTATGAGGCCAACTTCCGCTTCTCGCTGGTCCGGCTGCGCGAGAACACCGAGGGCGTGGCGCTGTACCGCGGCGAGGCGGCCGAGCTGGCGAACTTCCGCTCCGGCTTCCGCGACGTGATCACCATCTGGTGGACCAAGATGGTGAAGACCAAGCAGCTCGGCTGGTTCCAGTCGTTTTACGGCCAGGTGGCGATCATCTTCCCGTTCCTGGTCGCTTCGCCGCGCTTCTTCTCCGGCGCAATGCCGCTCGGCGGCATCTTCCAGATCGCCTCCGCGTTCGGCCAGGTGCAGAGCGCGCTGTCCTGGTTCGTCGACGCT
>DATNCP010000017.1:0-2944 GCA_035607175.1 Burkholderiales bacterium | reverse complement strand
ATGCAGTCGATCGCCGTGCCGCACAGCGGCGTCGATCGCCCGGGCGCGAAGCCGCTCGAAGTCTCGCGCGGCGAGGTGCGCTTCGAGAACCTGAGCTTCGGCTACGGGCGGAAGGACGTGCGCCCGGTGATCGACAACCTGACGCTCGAGATCAAGGCCGGCGAGCGCGTCGGCCTGGTCGGCCGCTCGGGCGCCGGAAAATCCACGCTGGTGAACCTGCTCTTGAAATTCTTCGACGTCGAGCAAGGCAGGATCCTCATCGACGGCCAGGACATCGCCGGCGTCACGCAAGAGAGCCTGCGCGCGGCGATCGGCATGGTGACCCAGGACACGTCGCTCCTGCACCGCTCGATCGCGGCCAACATCCGCTACGGGCGCCCGGGGGCGAGCGACGCCGAGCTCGTCGAAGCGGCGAAGAAGGCGCAGGCGCACGAATTCATCATGACCTTGCGCGACTGGCGGAACCGTGCGGGCTACGACGCGCACGTCGGCGAGCGCGGGGTCAAGCTCTCCGCCGGGCAGCGCCAGCGCGTCTCGCTCGCGCGCGTGGTGCTGAAGAACGCGCCCATCCTGGTCCTCGACGAGGCGACGTCGGCGCTCGACAGCGAGGTCGAGATCGCCATCCAGGAGGAGCTCCTCGACCTGATGGAAGGCAAGACGGTGGTCGCCATCGCCCACCGCCTCTCCACCATCGCGCGCATGGACCGGCTGATCGTCCTCGAGCAGGGCAAGATCGTCGAGAGCGGCACGCATTCCGAGCTGCTGCGCCTGGGCGGGCACTACGAGAAACTCTGGCGCCACCAGTCGGGCGGGTTCATCGCCAACGAGCTCGCCGACGAGGCGGCCGCAAAGGCGATCGAGGACGCGCGCACCGCGTGAAGCCCGGCGTCCTGCTCCTCGCGCTCTGCTCGTTCGCCGCAGCCGCGCAGGATCTGCGCGAGAAAGCGCTCGAGCAGGAGAAGCGGGCGCTCGAGCAGCAACGGCAGCAGCAGGAGAAGGAGCGCAGCGTCGTCGAGCATCAGCGGCGCGAGCTGGCCAGCCCGGTTGCGCCGAGGAAGCGCGACGAGCGCGCCTGCGAGAACGCGCGCATCAGCTACCAGACGACCTGCGGCTCCCCGACGGCGCCGAAATACCGCAACCCGGGCTGCCGCGACGCCGAGATCTTTCTGCGGGAGAACTGCTGATGGAGGCCCTCGCCGCGCTGTTGATCGAGAAGAAGCAAACCATCGCGGTCGTGGAATCCTCGGCAGGCGGGCTCATCAACGCGGCGCTCGTCGCCATTCCCGGCGCGTCAGCCTTCTACCTCGGCGGCGCGGTCGTCTACACGGTCAATGCACGCGAAGGAATCCTCGGCCTGACGAAGGACGACGTGAAAGGCATGCGATCGGCAAGCGAGCCCTACGCGAAGCTGATCGCCAGGCGCGTACGCGAGAAACTCGGCGCGACCTGGGGATTGTCGGAGACGGGCGCGAGCGGCCCGACCGGCAACCGCTACGGCGATCCGGCAGGCCACGCCTGCTTCGCGGTGAGCGGGCCGGTCGAGGCGGCCATCACGCTCGAGACCGGAAACGCCGAGCGCGAAGCGAACATGCGGCTCTTCGCCCGCCGCGCGCTGGCGCTGCTCGAGGACTGCGTCCGCAAGAGCTGACTACTTGACGAGGCCGGCCTTCTTCGCGATCTCGGCGACGCGGCGGTGCTCGTCGCGCATTTCGGCCAGCAGCCCCTCCGGCGCGACGTAGTCGGCAAGGACGCCGAGGGGCTTCAGCTTCGCGCCCACCTCGGGCGCGCGGATCGCGCGCTCGAACGCGGGCACGAGGCGCGCCGTGACTTCCGCGGGTACCCCTGCCGGCGCGAAGAACGCGGCCCAGACGCCGAACAGCTGGTCGGCATAGCCGAGATCGCGCATCGTCGGGATCTCGGGGAAGTCGGCCCACTTGTCGGAGATGACGATGCCGCGCACCGCGCCGCTCTTCAGGTGCGCGGTCATCGTGCCCAGCGCAAGCACCACGCCCTCGATGTGCCCGCCCCTGACCGCGGTGACCGCCGGCGCGGCGCCCGTGTACGGCACCATGACGATGCCGGCGCCGGTAAGCGAGTTGATGGTCTGCACGCAGAAATCCCCGACCGAGCCGACGCCGGCGGTGCCGACGCGCACCTTGCCGGGATTCGCCTTCGCGTAGGCGACCATCTCCCTGAAATTGCGGAACGGCGCCTCAGCGCCGGCGACCAGGACGCTCGGCGAGCGCATCGCCAGGGCGAGCGGCGCAAGGTCCTTGAAGGGGTCGTAGCTGGCCGACTTCGGGTCCATGATCGAGCGGAACACCAGGGCCGCGTTGTTGGTGAGGACCAGCGTGTAGCCGTCCTTCGCCGCCTTGACCGCGATATCGGTGCCGAGCGCCCCGCCCGCCCCGGGCCGGTTGACCGGCACCAGCGGCGTCTTCAGCTCGCGCGAGAGCTCCTCGGCGACCGTCCGGGCCGCCAGGTCGGTGGCGTCGCCGGCGGCGAGCGGGATGATGAGGCTGATCGGGCTCGAGGGATAGCTTTGTGCTGATGCAGCAGCGCTCACGGCGATGATGCACAGCGAGAAGAATGTTCTTATCATGACCGGATCATGGCGAGCCAATTCCCCACGGTCAATGTTTCTCCCAACAACCCGGTGTTCGACCTGCCGATCTACGTCGCCCGCGACGAGGGCCTGTTCGCCAGGGCGGGCATCGAGGTGCGCTTCCAGGCGAAGTACTCCGAGCGCGGCGCATCGGACGCCGATCCGTTCAAGCGCCTCAAGGAGTCGTTGTTCGAGCAGGGCAAGGCCGACGTCTACAACCTGTGCGAATGGGCGGGCATCGACCGCAGCGAGCACAGCCGCCGCGGCGCGCAGGTTCTGGCGCTGCGGCCCGCGGTCGGAGCCCAGGCAATTCTTTCCTTTGAATCTTCCATTCAGGAG
>DATNCP010000007.1:0-7693 GCA_035607175.1 Burkholderiales bacterium | reverse complement strand
ACGGCAAGGTCGAATGGTGGGTGTTCAGCTGCGTCGACCTGAAGTGCGACTACGCGCTGCACCTCGGCGCGCTGCCGGCGCAATTTCGCAAGGCCTGGGGAGCGGGCCGCAAGCTCTGACGTTCAGCGCGCTCGCCTTGGGGCGGCGGGTATCGCGCTCCCCATAGAGGACAGCCGCGCCCCGCGACGGCGGACGATCTCGTGGAGCCGCGGGCCGGCGAAGTAGGCTCACGGGGATGAAAGGCTGTAGTAGCAGGAGACTTCCACCATTAAGCTTGCCCCATGGCCAAGGGCATCAGCATCGACCGCGCGAAGCGCCTGCGCGAGGAACCGCACAAGGGGCATAACCGCTGGCACCCGGACATTGCGCCGGTCATCGAGGTGGCGCCGGGCGAGGAGGTGACGCTCGAGACGCGCGACGCCATGGACCTGCAGATCGGGCCGCGCACGACGGTGCAGGACCTGGAGAAGATGGAGCGCACGGTGGCGCATCCGCTCACCGGGCCCGTGTACGTGAAAGGCGCGAAGCCGGGTGACCTGCTGGAGATCGAGCACGTCGAAATCCTGCCCGAGCGCTACGGCTGGACGCGCTTCTCCCCGGGCTTCGGCTTCCTGCCGGATCTCTTCGACCACTACTTCGTCGCGCACTGGGAGATCACGCCGGAATTCGCCACCTCCCCGCAGCTTCCGGGCGTGCGCATCCCGAACGGCGCCTTCATGGGCACCGCGGGCGTCGCGCCGTCACGCGAGCAGCTGAAGCACTGGACGGCGCGGGAACAGGAATTGGCAGACCGCGGCGGCCGGGTGATGTTGCCCACCGCTGCGGCCGCGGTGCCTGCGGAACGGCCGATCGCGGAAGAAGGCCTGCGCACGATCCCGCCGCGCGAGAATTGCGGCAACGCGGACGTAAAGCAGCTGACCCGCGGCTCGAAGCTCTACGTGCCGGTGGCCGTGGAGGGCGCGCTCTATTCGGTGGGCGACGGGCACTTCGCGCAGGGAGACGCGGAGTGCTGCGGCACTGCGATCGAGATGGGGGCGACAGCAGTCGTCCGCTTCAAGGTTCACAAGGATCTCGCGAGAACCAAAAACATCGTGTGGCCGCGCTTTTCGCATCCGAATTATTTTGCGAAGGTGGAGCGGAACTTCATCGCCACCATGGGAATGCCGGTCACGCCGGAAGGCCGCCAGGAGAACGGCGACCTCAACCTCGCCGCGCGCAACGCGGTGATCCGCATGATCGAGCTGCTCGAGGAGCGCGGCTGGACGCGCGAGCAGGCGTACGTGCTGTGCAGCGTGGCCGTGGACCTGAGGGTAAGCAACGTGGTGGATATGCCGAACGTCACCGTCTCCGCGCTGCTGCCCGAAGACATCTTCCTGTAGCGGGTCTTGGTTATTTCGGCTGGATGGTTCTCACGCCCTTCGCCTCGGCGAGCAGCAGGACATCGGCCGGGCGCCGCGCAAAAATGCCGTTGGTGACCACGCCGGCGAGCTGATTGATCTCGGCCTCGATCTTCGGCGGGTCGAGCAGCGTCATGCCGCGGCAGTCGAGCACGATGTTGCCGTTGTCGGTGGTGAAGCCCTGGCGCAGCTCGGGCAGCCCGCCGAGCTTGACGAGCTCGCGGCCGACGTAACTCCTCGCCATCGGGATCACCTCGACCGGCAGCGGGAACTTGCCGAGCACGCCCACCAGCTTCGACGCATCGCAAATGCAGACGAACTTGCGCGCCACCGCGGCGACGATCTTCTCGCGCGTCAGCGCGCCGCCGCCGCCTTTGATCATGTGCAGGTTCTCGGTCACCTCGTCGGCGCCATCCACGTAGACGGCGAGATCCTTGACGCTGTTCAGGTCGAACACCTTGATGCCGTGGCCCTTGAGGCGCGCGGCGCTGTTCTCCGACGCGGCGACCGCGCCTTCGATCTTGTGCTTGATGGTGGCCAGCGCATCGATGAAGAAATTGACCGTCGAACCGGAGCCGACGCCGATGATCCCTTCCTGGGCGTATTTCAGGGCAGCCTCGGCAACCTGTTTCTTGAGCTCGTCCTGGGTCATTTCTTTTTCACCGGAGGCAGGTCGGTGCAGACGCCTTCGAAGAGCTCCGCGGCCATGCCGATCGATTCGCTGGTGGTCGGATGGGGATGGATGGTCTTGCCGATATCGGTCGCGTCGGCGCCCATTTCGACGCCGAGCGCCATCTCGCTGATGAGATCGCCGGCGCCGGTACCGACGATGCCGGCACCCACGACGCGGTGTGTCTCGCTGTCGAAGATCAGCTTGGTGAAGCCCTCGTCGCGCGCGTTGGCGATGGCGCGCCCGGAAGCGGCCCAGGGAAATTTCGCCACGCCCACGGCGGCGCCGGATTTCTTCGCCTCGTCTTCGGTCAGGCCGACCCAGGCGATCTCGGGATCGGTGTAGGCGACCGAAGGGATGACGCGGGCGTCGAAGTGCGACTTCTGCCCCGCCGCGGCCTCGGCGGCAACATGCCCCTCGTGCACTGCCTTGTGGGCGAGCATCGGGTTTCCTGCCACGTCGCCGATGGCGTAGATGTTCGGCACGCCGGTGCGCATCTGGCTGTCGACCGGAATGAATCCTTTGGCATCGACGGCGACGCCGGCCTTGTCGGCGCCGATGTTCCTGCCGTTCGGCACCCGCCCGACCGAGACGAGGATCGCGTCGTAGGCCTGCGCGGGCTTCCCTTCGAACGTCACTTTCAACCCGTCCTTCGCCGCCTCGACCTTGGTCGTCTTCGTTCCAAGCATGACGTTGTCGAAGCGCTTCGCGTTCATCTTCTGCCACACCGCGACCAGGTCGCGGTCGGCGCCGAGCATCAGGCCGTCCATCATCTCGACCACGTCGAGGCGTGTGCCCAGCGTCGAATACACCGTGCCCATCTCCAGGCCGATGATGCCGCCGCCGATGATCAGCATCTTCTTCGGCACGCCCTTCAGCTCGAGCGCGCCGGTCGAGTCGACAATGCGCGGGTCTGAAGGCAGCTCATTTCCCCCTAGGCGCAGCTTCGCCGCGCTCGATCCGACCGCGATGATGGCGTTGGCGAAGCGAAGCTTTTTCCCGGCGACATCGAGGGTGTTCCGATCCAGGAATTGCGCCAAGCCGGTCATGACGGTGACCTTGCGCATCTTCGCCATCGCGGCCAGGCCGCCGGTCAGCTTGCCGACCACCTTCTCCTTGAAAGCGCGCAGCTTGGCGAGGTCGAGCTTCGGCTCGCCGAAGGACACGCCGTGGTCGGCGAGACCGCGCGCCGCGTCCATTACCGCCGCGGTGTGCAACAGCGCTTTGGAGGGAATGCAGCCGACGTTCAGGCACACGCCGCCGAGCACGGGGTAGCGCTCGACGAGCACGGTGCGCAAGCCAAGATCGGCGGCGCGAAACGCTGCCGAGTAGCCGCCCGGGCCCGCGCCGATGACGACCACGTCGCAGTCGAACTCACCGGTTGTTTTTGGTGTTGCCGTTTCTTTCTTCTCCTCCTTGCCGGGTTTTTCCTCTCCGGAAGAATCGAGAAGCAGAATCGGCGACCCCTTCGAAACCTTGTCCCCCACCTTCACCTTGATCGACTGCACCACGCCGGCGCCCGGCGACGGAATCTCCATCGTCGCCTTGTCGGACTCGAGGGTGATGAGCGACTGCTCCTTGGCGACCGTGTCGCCCGGTTTCACCAGGATCTCGATCACCTCGACGCTCTTGAAGTCCCCGATGTCGGGGACCTTCACCTCGTTACTTGGCATCTACAGGATGATCTTGCGGATGTCCGACAGCACCGAGACGAGATAGGTCGTGAAGCGCGCCGCCGAAGCGCCGTCGATCACGCGGTGATCGTAGGAAAGCGCGATCGGCATGATCAGGCGCGCCGCGAACTCCTTGCCGTTCCACACCGGCCGCATCGCCGCGCGCGAGACGCCGAGGATGGCGACCTCCGGCGCGTTGATGATCGGCGTGAAGAAGGTGCCGCCGATGCCGCCCAGGCTGGAGATCGAGAACGTGCCGCCCTGCATGTCGCCGGGCTTGAGCTTGCCGTCGCGCGCGAGCTTGGAAATCTGCGCCAGCTCGCTCGCGACGTCGAACACGCCCTTGCGGTCGGCGTCGCGCACCACCGGCACGACCAGGCCGCCCGCCGTGTCGACCGCCACGCCGATGTGGAAGTACTTCTTGATGGTCAGGGTCTCGCCGGACTTGTCGAGCGAGGAGTTGAAATCCGGGAACGCCTTGAGCGCGGTGACGCACGCCTTGATCATGAAGGCGAGCATGGTCAGCTTGAAGCCGCGCTTCTCGGTCTCGAGCGTCTGCGCCTTGCGGAAGGCCTCGAGGTCGGTGATGTCGGCCTCGTCGAACTGCGTGACGTGCGGGATCGAGATCCAGTTGCGGTGCAGGTAGGGGCCGGAGAGCTTCTGGATGCGCGGCAGCGGCTTCGTCTCGACCGGGCCGAACTTGGCGAAGTCGACCTCGGGCCACGCCGGCAGGTTGAACGGCAGTGCGCCGCCGCTCTTGGCCGAGGAAACCGTCTTTCCTGAAAGAGCGCCCTTGACGAAGGCCTGCACGTCCGCATGCAGGATGCGGCCCTTCGGCCCGCTGCCCTGGACTTGCGGGAGATCGACGCCGAGCTCCCGGGCGAACTTGCGCACCGAGGGGCTGGCGTGCGGCTTGGTCGTGGTCTCTTCGCGCGGCTCGCGCGGCACCGGCCGCGGCGCCGCCGCGGCAGCAGGCACCGGCTGCGGGATTGCGGCCGCGGGCGCCGGCGCGGGCGCCGGTTTCGCTTCGGTCTTTCCCGCCTTGCCTTCGAGAACCAGGATGGGCGTGCCCTTCGCAACCTTGTCGCCGACCTTCACCTTGATCGACTGCACCACGCCAGCGCCGGGAGAGGGAATCTCCATCGTCGCCTTGTCGGACTCGAGCGTGATGAGCGACTGCTCCTTCGTCACCGCATCGCCGGGCTTGACCAGCACCTCGATGACTTCCACTTCCTTGAAGTCGCCGATGTCGGGGACCGGGACCGTGATGGCGTCGGAACCGCTCTTCTCGCTCTTCTCGGCCGGCTTGGGCTTCTCCGCGGCCTTGGCCTTCTCTTTTGCGTCCAGCTCCAGGATCGCCGCTCCCTTGGAAACCTTGTCGCCGACTTTTAACTTGATCGACTGCACCACACCATCGGAGGGAGACGGGATCTCCATCGTCGCCTTGTCGGACTCCAGGGTGATGAGCGACTGTTCCTTGGTCACCGCGTCGCCAGGTTTCACCAGGATTTCGATGACCTCGACTTCCTTGAAGTCGCCGATGTCGGGGACCAGAACCTGGCTCATACGGTGGTCGGGTCCGCTTTCTCGGGATCGATGCCGTATTTCTTGATCGCGTCCGCCACGGCCTTGGCCTTGCCTTCGCCCTGGTCGGCGAGCGCCTTCAGCGCCGCAATCGTCACGAAGTAGCGATTGACCTCGAAGAAGTGGCGCAGCTTCGGGCGCGAGTCGGAGCGGCCGAAGCCGTCGGTGCCGAGCACGCGGTAGAGGCGATCGCGCGGCACGAAGGGACGGATCTGGTCGGCGAAGGTCTTCACGTAGTCGCTCGCCGCGACGACCGGGCCCGCCGGCCTTTCCTTCAGCATCTTCTCCACGAAAGAGGCCTTCTGCTTCCCTTCCGGATGCAGCGTGTTCCAGCGCTCGGCGGCCAGGCCGTCGCGCCGCAACTCGGTGAAGCTGGTCGCGCTCCACACGTCGGCGGCAACGCCCCAGTCCTTCTCCAGCAGCTCGGCGGCGGCTTCGACCTCGCGCAGGATGGTGCCGCTGCCCATGAGCTGTACGCGCTGCTTGTTTTTTGTTTTTGAATCTCTCAGCAGATACATTCCCTTGAGGATCCCCTGCTCGACCCCCTCGGGCATCGCCGGATGAATGTAGTTCTCGTTCATCAGCGTGATGTAGTAGTAGACGTCCTCCTGGTTGGTCACCATGCGGCGCAGGCCGTCGTGCACGATCACCGCCACCTCGTGGCCGTAGGTCGGGTCGTAGGAGACGCAGTTCGGAATCACCGACGAGAAGAGGTGCGAGTGGCCATCCTCGTGCTGCAGGCCCTCGCCGTTCAGGGTGGTGCGCCCGGCGGTGGCGCCGAGCAGGAAGCCGCGCGCGCGCTGGTCGGCCGCGGCCCAGGCGAGATCGCCGATGCGCTGCATGCCGAACATCGAATAGAAAATGTAGAAGGGCACCGTCACCGTGTTCGAATGGCTGTAGGCGGTGGCGGCGGCGATCCACGAGGAGAACGCGCCTGCCTCGTTGATGCCTTCCTCGAGGATCTGTCCCTGCTTGTCCTCGCGGTAGTACATCACCTGGTCCTTGTCGACCGGCTCGTACTTCTGTCCCTCGCTGGCGAAAATGCCGAGCTGGCGGAACATGCCCTCCATGCCGAAGGTGCGCGCCTCGTCGGGCACGATCGGCACGATGCGCTTGCCGATGTCCTTGTCGCGCACCAGCGCGGTGAGCAGGCGCACGAACGCCATGGTGGTCGAGATCTCGCGCCCTTCGCCCGAGCCCTTCAGCACCTGGTCGAAGGCGCTGAGCGCGGGCACCGCGGGCGACTTCTCCGCCTTCGGCCGCCGCTGCGGCAGGTATCCTCCTAACGACTGGCGCCGCTCGTGCAGGTACTTCATCTCGGGCGAGTCCGCCGGCGGGATGTAGAACGGCAGCTCGTCGAGCTTGTCGTCCGGAATCGGGATGTTGAACTGGTCGCGCATCTCCCTGATGGTGGAGGTGTCGATCTTCTTCAGCTGGTGCGTCGGGTTCTTCGCCTGGCCCTGCTTGCCCATGCCGAAGCCCTTGATCGTCTTGGCGAGGATCACGGTCGGCTGGCCCTTGTGCTTGGTCGCGGCGGAATACGCCGCGTAGACCTTGTGCGGATCGTGGCCGCCGCGGTTCAGGCGCCAGATGTCCTCGTCGCTCATGCGCGAGACCATCTCCAGCACCTTCGGATCCTTGCCGAAGAAGTTCTTGCGCACGAAGGCGCCGTCGTTGGCCTTGTAGTTCTGGTATTCGCCGTCGACCGTCTCTTCCATGATGCGCAGCAGGCGTCCTTCCTTGTCGCGCGCGAGCAGCGGGTCCCAGTACGAGCCCCAGATCACCTTGATCACGTTCCAGCCGGCGCCGCGGAAGTCGCCCTCCAGCTCCTGGATGATCTTGCCGTTGCCGCGCACCGGCCCGTCGAGGCGCTGCAGGTTGCAGTTGACGATGAAGATCAGGTTGTCGAGCTTCTCGCGCGAGGCGAGGCCGATCGCGCCGAGCGACTCGGGCTCGTCCATCTCGCCGTCGCCGCAGAACACCCACACCTTGCGGTTGGCGGTCTGGGCGAGTCCCCTCGCCTCGAGATACTTGAGGTAGCGCGCCATGTAGATCGCCTGGATCGGCCCGAGCCCCATCGACACGGTGGGGAATTGCCAGTAGTCGGGCATCAGCCAGGGATGCGGATAGGAGGAGACGCCCTTGCCGTCGACCTCGCGGCGGAAGTTGATCAGGCGATCCTCGGAGAGCCGGCCTTCCATCAGCGAGCGCGCATAGACCCCCGGCGAGGAATGGCCCTGGAAGTAGATCAGGTCGCCGCCGTGGCCCTCATGCGGCGCGTGCCAGAAATGCTGCTGCCCGGTGCCGAACAGCGTGCCGACCGAGGCGAAGCTGGCGATGTGGCCGCCGAGCTCGTCGTCGCTCTTGTT
>DATNCP010000008.1:0-8709 GCA_035607175.1 Burkholderiales bacterium | reverse complement strand
CGGCGATGGACCAGTCAGTCCTGAACTTCCCGGACTGGGTGGTGTTCGATATCGATCCGTACATCTATTCGGGCAAGGAGAAAAAGGGCGAGGAGCCGGAGTTGAACAATGTCGCCTTCGAGAAGGGCAAGGAGGTGGCGTTCTGGCTGCGCGAGCTGCTGCAGGGCATGAGCCTCGACGCCATCGTCAAGACCTCGGGCAAGACGGGCCTGCACGTCTTCGTGCCGATCAAGCGCACCATCGACTTCGACGCCGCGCGCGCGGTGTCCGAGCTCGTCGGCCGGCACCTGGTGCGCCAGCACCCGAAGGACGTCACGGTCGAGTGGAGCGTGCCCAAGCGCACCGGCAAGATCTTCATGGACTACAACATGAACGTGCGCGGCAAGACGCTGAACGTGGCTTATTCGCCGCGTGGGGCCCCGGGCGCGCCGGTCTCGATGCCCCTGACCTGGGAGGAACTCGCCGACGCGCATCCTCTCGATTTCCGCATCAGCAATGCCGCCGAGCGGCTGGCCAGGACCGGCGACCGCTGGCAGGACGCCCTGACGCGCAAGCAAAGCCTGGAAGGGGCGCTGGAACGTTCGAAGTCAAATTAGGGTATTCTTGTAAGCTCTTGATTTAAAGAGGTGTCGCATGGCTGCACGATCGATTGCGTCGCTAACGATTTCCTTCGGCATGGTTTCCATCCCGGTGAAGCTCTTTTCGGCCACCGAGGCCAGCCGCGCCATCTCCTTCAACATGCTGCACAAGGCGTGCGGCTCGCGCGTCAAGCAGCAATACGTCTGCGTCAAGGAGGACGTGATCGTCCCGCGCGAGGAGATGGCCAAGGGCTACGAATTCGCCAAGGACCAGTATGTGATGTTCTCGCCGGAGGAACTGAAGGCGCTCGAAGAGACGGGCACGCATACCGCCGAGATCACCGAGTTCGTGCCGCTGAAGACGGTCGACCCGGTCTACTTCGACAAGGCGTACTACCTCGGGCCCGACAAGGGCGGCGCGAAGCCCTATGCGCTGCTCGCGCGTGCGCTGCGGGAATCCGGCCGGTGCGCGCTCGGCCGCTGGGCCGCGCGCGGCAAGCAGTACATCGTCATGATCCGGCCGGTCGAGGACCTGGTCGAGGGGCTGGTGATGCAGCAGCTGCTTCACGCCGGCGAAGTGCGGCCGATGCGGGAGATCGACATTCCCAAGACCGAGGTCAAGGCGGCGGAGCTGAAGCTCGCGCAGCAGCTGATCGAGCAGCAGGCGTCTGAAAAGTTCGATCCCGCGCAGTACAAGGACGACGTGCGCGAGCGGATCGAGGCCGCGGTGCAGAAGAAGGTCGAGGGCCAGGAGATCACGACCACCGAGCAGCCCGAGACCGGCGCCCAGGTGATCGACCTGATGGAAGCGCTGCGCGCCAGCCTGGAGAAGAAGCCGGCGAAGAAAGTCCAGACCGAGAAGCCCGCGGCACGGAAGGCCGCGAAGAAATAAGTGCAGCAATATGGCGTGCGCGAAGTCGAGAAGCTGCTTCGCCTGCCTCGCAGCACCATCCGCGCGCTGGTCGCCGCCGGGTTCGTTTCCCCCGCGCGCGGGCCGCGCAATGCCTGGCGATTCTCGTTCCAGGACCTGATCGCCCTGCGCACCGCGCAGGCGCTGGTTACCGCGAAGCTCCCGTCGCGCCGCATCCTGCGCGCGATCCGGGCGCTTCGGCGCCACCTGCCGAAAGCCATGCCGGTCTCCGGCCTGAGCATCGGTGCGATCGCCGACCGTGTGGTCGTCCGGGAAGGAGCAAGCCGCTGGCAAGCGGAGTCGGGGCAGTACCTCCTCAGCTTCGAGGGGGATCCGGCGGCCGGGTCGCTGAGCGTGTTCCAGGCGAGAGCGCAAACCAGCTGGTTCGACCAGGCGGAAGGCCTGGAAGAATCCGACAGCGTCGGCGCGATCGATGCCTACCGGCACGCCATCGCCGCCGATCCCGCGCACCTCGAGGCGCGCATCAATCTCGGCCGCCTGCTGCACAACACCGGGCGCCTGGCGCAAGCGGAGGGTGTCTACCGCGAGGCGATCGCCACCTGCGGCAATGATGCGCTCCTGCTCTTCAACTATGGCGCCCTGCTCGACGACATGAAGCGCAAGGAAGAGGCGCGTGAAGCCTACGAAGAAGCGCTGCGCCTCGATCCCGCGTTCGCCGACTGCTGCTACAACCTGGCGCTGCTGTGCGAAGAGCTTGGCCGGCAGCGCGAGGCGATCCGGCACATGGCGAAGTACCGGCGCCTGAGGCGCGACCAATAGCCGCCGCGGCCGTCCGCGGCATCGTCCTGCTGCTGGCATGCGTCGCTGCGCCGGCGGCACTGGCGCGCTGCATCGCGGTCGATGGCGATTCGCTGGTCTGCGATCGCAAGAAGATCCGCCTGAGCAACGTCTACGCGGCGGAGCTCAAGGAGCCGGGCGGGCAGGCGGCGAAGAAGAAGCTGCAGGAGTTGATCAAGGGGAAGGATGTGGTGCTGGTTCCGCACGGCACCGACAAGTACGGCCGCACGCTGGCCGAGGTCTACGTCGACGGCCGTCGCATCGAGCAATCCGACATCGGCCCCCGCGCCGGAAGAGGCAGCGGCGTGCGCATCCACGTCCGCAAGGCCAACTAGAAGGAGCGCCCCGCGCGCAGATAGACCTTGGTCTCGCCGGTCTGGTCGAGCCCCCGCGCTACGCCGGCGCGGAACTGCACGCCGAAGGCGTAGATCGCCTGGAGCTCTCCCATGAGCTCCAGGCCGATGCTGCGGTGGTAGTCCGGAGAGTCGCCGCGCTCCCAGGCCGCGCCGTGGTCATAGAAGAGGTTGAGCGACAGCCGGTTGAAGCCCAGCGGCGGCGTCATCGCGGTCCGGTCGATATCGGCGAGCGGCGTGCGCCATTCCGCGGTCAGCACTCGCGCCCGGTGACCGGTCAGCTCGGCATGGCCGCTCGTGTAGCCGCGGAGTGCGAACTCGCGCTCGTTGAGCACCGGCAGCAGGATGTACTCGTCGGACTGGCTGCCGCCCAGGCTGAAGGTTTGCGCATCCTTCGTGCCGTACGCCTCGTTCCAGCGCAGTGCGAAGACCGTGCTGCGAACGGGGAGGTACCCCCGCCAGTCGGCACGCACCACGTTGCCCGTGTAGTCGGCCTTGAGCTTGTCGGAAGTCTCGGCGAACAGCCGCAGCCACTGGCCCTGGCTCGGTCCCTCGGAGAGTCGCTGCCGGTGGCGCGTGTCCACGCCGCCGACCAGGCCGAGCACGCGTTCGCGCTTCAGGGACACGGATCCATCGTCGACCTCGCGTTCCTTCTCCTGCTCGACCGCGCCGCCGAGCCCCCAGTAGAAGCGCTGGTGCACCGCGAGGTGGGTCCAGGTCGATACCCACTGGGCGTTTTCCTTGATGTTGTAGCGCCGGACCTTGTCGTCGGAGTCGGTCGCCTTGACCGTCATGGTGCGGTTGATCGCCAACCCGTGGCGGTAGTCGTAGACATAGGCAAAGCCGCCGAGGAGCTGGTGCTGCGTGAATTCGTACATCGGCGCGAGGGAGTATTGGTGCAAGCCGAGCGCGTCCTGGCCGAAAACCGCAGCGCCGAGGGCGAAAGTGCCGTCGGCGGCTGCGATCAGCGGCACCCAGGCGTGGGGGCGCAGCGATGACCAGGGCGAATAGGGTTGATCCCCGATCGCGACCGGCGTCTCGGCGCGTGCTTCAGGGGAGGCGGCGGGCGGCGCAGCCGCCCGCTGCTCGAGCGGTGTTTCCGGCATGCGGTAAAGACGCAGCGCATCGCCATCGGCCTCGATCGTCACGAGCAGAATCTCGCCGCTCACTGGCGCGCTCGCCTCGCGCACGCCGTTGATCGACTGCGTCCAGCGATGCACGGTGCGGCCGCCGCGCTCCACGGACCAGACGTTGTAGACCTTGCCGTAGTCCGCGATGAAGAAGACCTCGTCCGGCGAGGCGCCGAAGCGGGGCGAATGTTTGATCGCGGCATCGCTCAGCAGCACCGTCGGGGCGCCGGCACCGATGTCGAGCAGCGACCAGCGTCCGTCGCGCAGGCTGCTGATCACGACCACGCCGGCCTTCGCCGCGAGGCCGACGATCGACTCGCCCGGTGCGGCTCGGTACAGCGTGCGTTCTGGCTTCCCCGCGGAGTCCAGCATCACGACTTCGGCGGTGGCCCCGGACAGGCGCACGGCGACGATTCGCCCGTCTTCCAGGGGCGCGGCAAGGCGGTTACGGCCGCATTCGGTGAGGCGTTTGCGACTGCCGCGCGCATCGACGCGGTAGAGGTCGTAGTAAAGGTTGTAGTTCTCGCAGATCTCGAGCTCCGAGAGGAGAACGGCGTCCCCGCTCAGGGCGACGGCGCGCGTTTCATCCTCGGTGTCGCGCACAGATTCTGGCTTGCCGCCGAGGGCCTGCCGCATCAGCGTCGGCAGGGTGTAGCCGTCGCCGCGCACGTACCAGCGATCGCCCGCCGGGGAGAGGACGGGGCTGAAGAGGGTCCAGCCGCGAGCGAGGACCTCTCCCTCCTTTGCCGCAGCGGCGGCTGCGGGGCTGGTTGCGAAGCGCTCGCGCAGCCAGGCGTGATACTCGACCCAGAGTTCAGTCATCGTCTTGCTAGTGGCGGCCTGTGGATTGCTGTCCACCGGAAACCAGAAGAGCTTTCCACTGTAGCTTTCGATGAACTGGCTGATGGCGGCGTCGCCGTAGCGCTCGCGCAGGAAGGCGAAGAAGTAGCTGCCGTAGAGGTAGGCGCGGTTGAGCGGGAAGCCGCGCCCGTCGGCATTCACCTCGGCGAGCGAGCGCAAGCCGCGCGCCGCTTCCGCGCGCATCATGCCTTCGAACTGTGTATTGCCCAGCCGACCGTAGCCGAGCGCCGCGTCGGACTCGTTGTAGACGGCGAGGCCTTCGATGATCCAGGTCGGCTGGATCGCATTCGGAAAGCTCGGCCAGAGCCGGCCGAAGACATTGCGCAGCCCGAGCGGCAAGCCACGCGCCTTGTCCATGTGGACGATGTGCGTGAATTCGTGCGTCAGCACCATGTCCAGCCAGTCGCGGTTCTGCAGCAGCTCGCCGTCGTCGGGCGGGGTGAGGAAGATGCCGGAGTAGTTGAACGGCAGCGGCGTAGCAAACCCGTTCGACAAGTCGAAGCTGTCGAGCAGCAGGACGTGCGTGCGGCTGCGTGGCTCCCAGCCGAGCTGGTTGGTGATGCGCGGGTAGATCTTCTCCGCTGCCGCAGCGGTCAGGCGCGCGTCTTCGCGCCGCGCCTCGGAGAAATGGACCGAGAAGTGGTCGGTGTTGAGCGTCCGCCAGCGCAGGCTGGGGTTGGCGGACCAGAACGAGAACACCTGTGCCGCGGCCCCGAGGCTGCACGCGAGCAGGATCGAGCCGAAGAATGCTGCGAAACAGCGGCTAAACCCGAAGGCGGCCATGCGGATAGGATATTAGCCGTCGGATTTCACAGGAGGAGGTGAATATGCACCTCGCATCGAGGCGACGCTTGATCGCCGGCGCGGGCGCGGCAATCGCACTCGGGCATTTCTCTCGCGTCGGCGCGCAGGCGTTTCCGGCGCGCAACATGCGCGTCGTCATTCCCACCGGGCAGGGCGGCGGCGCCGAGCGCCTCGCACGCGTGTTCGACGATTTCTGGGGGCCGTTGCTGAAGACCAATTTCGAGTACGGCTTCTACGCCGGCGCCGCGGGCCAGGTCGGGTACGAGCTGTTCATCCACAAGCGCGAGCACGACGGCTACAACCTGCTGTTCGGCAACATGGGGCCGGAGATGATCATGTATGCACTGCGCAAGCCGAACTACCGGTTCCCGGAGGACTACCAGTACTTCTGCCGCACCGACGTCGACGACAGCATCATCTTCGTGCGCCAGAAGAGTCCGTTGCGCCGCCTCGAGGATCTCGCCGCCGAGGCGAAGAAGCGCAGCGTCAACGTCGCGGTCAGCCGCCTGCCGCACCCGGCGTCGATCGGCATGCTCGCGCTCGGCAAGGCGATCAACGGCCGCTTCAACCTCGTGCCCTACGGCGGCGGCAACCCGACGCAGATCGCGGTGCTGAACGGCGAGGTCGACTGCGGCGCGCTGCCGCTCGCGGGCGTGGTCTCGCTCGGCGACCAGCTGCGCATCCTCGGCGTGTTCAATGACGAGTTCAAGCTCGGCGGCTACACCGGCAACTCGCCGCCGGTGAACAAGGTGTTCGGCACGAGGATCCCGGATCTTTCCTCTTCGCGCGCGTGGGCGGTGCATAGCGACGTGATCCAGAAGTATCCGGATCGCTTCGCGCTGCTCGAGAAGACCGCGCGGCAGGTTTTCGAGATGCCTGCCTACAAGGAGGCGTACAAGAAGACCGGCGCGCCGGTAGAGACCATCCAGTACGGAGACCGCGCGCTGTGCACGCGCTATGCACAGGGGATGGTCGAGCTGGCCAACGAATATCGCTCCCTGCTGACGGCCAAGGGTGGAAAAGGAAAATAGCTCGGCGGGAGCCGATCTCCTGATCCCGGCGCTGGCGCTCGCGTTCGTCGTCTATTTCTTCGTCTCGACCGCGGAGCTCGCGTGGGAGGCGAAGGCGAACGCCATCGTCGTCGGCACCGTGCTCGTCCTCCTGACCATCGCGCAGGTCGTCCGCATCGTCCTCAGGGTGGCGCGCCGGCAGGCCGACCTCGGCATGACGGTCCTGTGGGAGCCTCGCGACGTCGCGTGGAAGCGGGTCGGCATGGTGGCGGTGACCGCGGTGTTCATCGCCGCGCTGCCCTGGCTCGGGCTGACCCTTTCCCTCTGGCTCGGGATGTTCGCCGCGCTGTGGGTCATGGGCCTGCGCCGCACGCGGATCCTCGTCATCCTGCCGCTCGCCACGGCCGGGTCGTGCTACGCGCTGTTCATCGCCGTGCTCGACGCGGGCTTTCCCCGCGGACCTCTCGAAGCGCTGCTCGGTAGCCTGCTTCGCCTCGGCGGCGCATGACCTGGCAATTCCTCGCCGACCAGTTCGCCACCCAGTTCGGCCTGTGGTGGGTGATCTGGCCCGGCATCCTGCTCGGCATCGTGGTCGGCATCCTGCCCGGCTTCAGCCCGCAGAACACGCTGATCATGCTGCTGCCGCTGACGCTCGCGGTGCCGGTCGAGCAGGCGTTCGCCTTCATGATCGCCCTGTACTGCGCGAACCATCTCGCGGGCGGCGTGCCCGCGATCCTGGTGCGCATTCCCGGCTCGGGCGGCGCCGCCGCAACCACGCTCGACGGCTACCCGATGGCGCGCAAGGGCCAGGCGCAGCAGGCGATCGTCCTCAGCTTCACCGCCTCGGTGTTCGGCGGCCTGATCACCACCCTCGCCACGCTCGCGCTGCTCCCCTGGCTGTCGCAGCTCGGCCTGTACCTCCGCTCGGTCGAGATGGTGGTGGTGATGCTGTTCGGGCTGACCCTCATCGCCGTGGTGGCGGCGAAGGACGCTCTCAAGGGGCTGATCGCAGGCTTCTTCGGGCTGATGATCGGCGCGATCGGCACCGACCACATCTACGACACGCCGCGCGCGACGTTCGGCTTCCTCGAGCTCTACGACGGCGTGCCCCTGGTCGCGGCGCTGATCGGCCTGTTCGCCATTTCCGAGGCGCTGGTGATGATCGAGGAGAAACTGATCGTCACCGAGGACGCGCGCGAACGCGCGATGCGCTCGACCTGGGCCGACACCTGGGAAGGCATCGCGCTCACCGGGCGCAAGTGGTGGCATATCACGTGGACGGCGTTCGTCGGCCTCTTCATCGGCATCGTCCCCGGCGCCGGCGCGAGCATCGCCGCCTTCGTCGCCTACCAGCAGTCGCGCATGTGGTCGAAGACGCCCGAGCTCTACGGCACCGGCATCCCGGAAGGCGTGATCGCGCCCGAGTCGGCCAATAACGGCGTGACCTCGGGGACGCTCGTGCCGATGATGGCGCTCGGCGTGCCGGGCGGCAGCACTGCCGCGGTGATGATGATCGTGCTGCAGTACCACGGCATGGTGATGGGGCCGCGGCTTTTCACCACCAATCCGGAGCTCGCCTACGGCGTGTTCGTCTCGATGGCGGTGGCGTACATCTTCATGATCTTTACCATCCTGCCGCTCGCGCGCTACATGGCGCGCATCGTCCTGATCGAGACGACCTACCTCGTGCCGGTCATCATCCTGGTGACGGCGGTGGCGGCGTTCGTCGAGCGCCAGTACCTGTTCGACATGGGTCTCGCGCTCATTTTCGGCATCATCGGCTACATCGCCCACAAGACCAACTACCACGTCACGGCGATGCTGATCGGCATCATCCTCGGGCCGCTGTTCGAGCAGTACCTGGTGCGCGCGCTGCGCATCTCGCAGGGCGACGCCACGATCCTGTTTTCTTCGCCGCTCGGCAACGTGCTCTGGGGCTTGCTCGCGCTATCGCTCGTGCTGCCCTTCTGGCGCACCTGGCGGCAGAAAAAGGCGCTTGCCGCGGCGCAATTCGGCGACGAGCGCTAGTCGATTCTCGCGCCGGAAGCCTTCACGACCTGCGCGTACTTCGCATGCTCGGCCTGGATGAGCGCGGCGAACTCCTCGGGGGTGGTGGCGTAGGGCTCCAGCCCGCCGAGGTTGCGGACCTTGTCGCGGAAATCGGCTTCGGCGAGCAAGCGGTTGGTTTCTTTCCGGAGCCTTTCGAGAACCGGGCCCGGGAGTCCTGCGGGCCCGAAGACTCCCAGCCACGGCGTGACCTCGAGA
>DATNCP010000201.1:0-9623 GCA_035607175.1 Burkholderiales bacterium | reverse complement strand
GTCCTGGAGAGCGACGGCCGGCCGCTGCGCGGCGAGGCGCTGCGCCTGGGCACCACGGTGAACACGATGGTCGGGCAGCTCAACAGCTTCGCCGCGGAAGTGACGCGCGTGGCGCGCGAGGTCGGCACCGAAGGCAAGCTCGGCGGCCAGGCGCAGGTGGTCGGCGTCGGCGGCGTGTGGAAGGACCTCACCGACAACGTGAATTCGATGGCGGCGAACCTCACCGGCCAGGTGCGGAACATCGCCGAAGTGACGACCGCGGTGGCGAAGGGCGACCTGTCGCGCAAGATCACGGTGGACGTGCGCGGCGAGATCCTCGAGCTCAAGCTGACCGTGAACACGATGGTCGACCAGCTCAACGGCTTCGCCGCGGAGGTGACGCGGGTGGCGCGCGAGGTGGGTACCGAAGGCAAGCTCGGCGGCCAGGCGCAGGTGAAGGGCGTCGGCGGCGTGTGGAGCGACCTCACCGCCAACGTGAACTCGATGGCGGCGAACCTCACCTCGCAGGTGCGCGGCATCGCCAGCGTCGTGACCGCGGTCGCGAGCGGCGACCTGAAGCGCAAGCTGGCGGTGGAGGCGAAAGGCGAGGTGGCGGCGCTCGCCGACACCATCAACGGCATGATCGACACGCTGGCGACGTTCGCCGACCAGGTGACGAACGTGGCCCGCGAGGTCGGCAGCGAAGGCAAGCTCGGCGGCCAGGCGCGGGTGCCGGGCGCGGCCGGCACGTGGCACGACCTGACCGACAACGTCAACCGCCTCGCGGCCAACCTCACCACGCAGGTGCGCGCGATCGCCGAGGTGGCGACGGCGGTGACCAAGGGCGACCTGACGCGATCGATCACGGTCGAGGCGCAGGGCGAGGTGGCCTCGTTGAAGGACAACATCAACGAGATGATCCGCAACCTCAAGGACACGACGCGCAAGAACACCGAGCAGGATTGGCTGAAGACGCACCTCGCGCGGTTCACGCGCATGCTGCAGGGCCATCGCGACCTCGTGACCGTTTCCAGGCTGATCCTGAGCGAGCTGACGCCGCTGGTGAACGCGCAGCAGGCGGCGTTCTACGTCGCCGACCAGAGGAGCGGCGAGTCGACGCTCGAGCTGCTCGCCGGCTACGCGCAGCGGCACTCGAAGAGCCTGCCGCGCAAGATCAGCTTCGGCGAAGGCCTGGTCGGGCAGTGCGCGCTGGAGAAGAAGCGCATCGTGCTCGCGAGCGCGCCGAGCGACTACATCCGCATCAGCTCCTCGCTCGGCTCGGGCGCGCCGGTCAACATCGTCATCCTGCCGGTGCTGTTCGAGGGCCAGGTGAAGGCGGTGATCGAGCTCGCCTCCTTCAGCCGCTTCAGCGACACCCACCAGGCGTTCCTCGACCAGCTCACCGAGTCGATCGGCGTCGTGCTGCACACCATCTCGGCCAACATGCAGACCGAATACCTTCTGCACCAGTCCCAGTCGCTGACCGCCGAGCTGCAAAGCCAGCAGGAGGAGCTGAAGAAGACCAACGACCGCCTCGAGCAGCAGGCGCTCAACCTGCAGAAGTCGGAGGCGATGCTGAAGGGCAAGCAGGAAGAGCTGCGCGGCGCCAACGACCAGCTGCAGGAGAAGGCGCGCCAGCTCTCGGAGCAGATGCACCAGGTCGAGTTCAAGAACCGCGAGATCGAGCAGGCGCGCGCGGCGCTGGAGGAGAAGGCCGAGCAGCTGTCGCTGTCGTCCCGCTACAAGTCGGAGTTCCTCGCCAACATGTCGCACGAGCTGCGCACGCCGCTCAACAGCCTGCTGATCCTGGCGCGCCTGCTTTCCGACAACGTCGGCGGCAACCTGACCTCGAAGCAGGTCGAGTTCGCGCGCACCATCCATTCGTCGGGCGCCGAGCTGCTGGCGCTGATCAACGACATCCTCGACCTGGCGAAGATCGAGTCGGGCACGGTGACGCTCAACATCGCGCAGGAGCCGTTCAGCGAGATCTGCGAGTCGGTCGATCGCACCTTCCGCCAGGTGGCGGGCGACAAGGGCCTCGAGTTCCAGCTCACGGTCGCCCCCGGCCTGCCGGCCGCGGTCGAGACCGACGGCAAGCGCCTGCAGCAGATCCTCGCCAACCTGCTTTCCAACGCCTTCAAGTTCACTGCCAAGGGCTCGGTACGCTTGCTGATCGAGCCGGCGCGCGAGGGCTGGAGCCTCGGCCACCCGGTGCTCGACCGCGCCGAGGGCGCGGTGGCGTTCTCGGTGATCGACACCGGCATCGGCATCCCGCCTGCCAAGCAGCGCCTGATCTTCGAGGCGTTCCAGCAGGCCGACGGCACCACCAGCCGCGAGTACGGCGGCACCGGCCTCGGCCTCTCGATCAGCCGCGAGCTCGCCCGCCTGCTGGGCGGCGAGATCCGCGTCGCCGCGAGCGCGCCGGGGCAGGGGAGCACCTTCACGCTCTATCTGCCGCTCAGCCACCCGGTGGCGGGCAACGACAGCGTGCCCAGCCTTGCGACGCTGCCGCGCCAGTACATCGCGTCGCCGCTCGCCGCCGTTCCGCCTGCGCCGCTCGAGGAAAAGAAGGAGCCCGCTCCCGCCAAGGTGGAGGGCGAGCTTGCGGGGCGCAGCGTGCTGGTGGTCGACGACGACATCCGCAACGTCTTCGCCCTCACCAGCGCGCTCGAAGCGCGCGGGCTGCGCGTGCTGCATGCCGAGAGCGGCAAGGATGGCATCGAGCTGCTGAAGCGCTCGAATGATGCTGACACGGCAGGCATCGATGCGGTGCTGATGGACGTGATGATGCCGGGGCTCGACGGCCACGACACGATGCGCATCGTGCGCCAGCTCGACGGCTGCCACACCATTCCGATCCTCGCCGTCACGGCCAAGGCGATGCTCGGCGACCGCGAGAAATGCATCGCTGCCGGCGCGACCGACTACGTCGCCAAGCCGGTCGACATGGACGAGCTGCTCGAAAAGCTGCAGCAGCACATGCAGCCGGCGAAGTGAATCGCGACGGCGGGCAGTTCGATGCGCTGCTCGAGACCCTGGCCGGCCTCGCGGCGGCCAACATCGTGCTGGTCGAGACGCTGCACGAGCACAGGGTGCTCGACAAGACGCACTTCGCCCACGCCTTCGGCCGGGCGCTGGACGGCCTCTCGCCGGAGCACCGCGGCGGCATGATCGAGCATGTGCTGCGCAACCTGCGCGACCGCTGCATGAACCTGCGCGGCGGCGCGGATTCCGATGCGCACGAGTGGCTGAGGAAACTCCTGGAACGAACCTGAAATTCGGGGTCAGGGTAACAATTCGGGTGCCCCAGTGATCCCGTGAGAATTGTTACCCTGACCCCGAATTCGCTAGACGCCCTTCAGCCAGGAGGGCCGGCGGAATTTTCCGACCAGCGTGCCGGCGCCCGCTTCGCGGCCGTCCTGGTCGAAGACGATCTCGCGGTTGCCGAAGGGCAGCGACTTGCCGGCGATGACCAGCCGCGCGTGGCCGTTCTCGCATTCGAACAGCAGGGTCAATCCGCTGGCGAGGTCTTCGACGATCTGTTCCCGAATTGCGCACTTGTTTCCATTGGGTTTCACGGGCATGGCGGTATCCATTTCCGGAAATTTCTCATGCCTTAGAATCTGCAAGACCTATGCCGATGGACGCGCAACGACACCGTTTCACGACATGGCAGATTTCGGGCGCTCCGCCGGTAGCGGGCGTTTACGTGTTGTGGGAGCGCGACGAGCCGATCTTCATCGGCGCGACGCGCGGCGATGCGACCATCCGCTCGCGCCTGCAGGACCACTACGCGCGCCGCTCGCAGCCGCACGATGCGACGCATTTCAGCTGGCAGTCTTCAGGCGACCCGGCGCGGCGCGAGGCCGAGCTGCTGGCGCAATTTCGTCTCGCCAACGCGCGTTTGCCGCGCTGCAACGAGCGCGCGAAGTAGTAGGATTCCGGCTCCAGGAGGAACCGCCGATGGCGATCAACAACGGCTGCGTGCCGTTCACCAGTTCTCTCATCTCGCAGGCGCCCGAGGCGTCCGGCGTGTTCGCGCTGTGGCAGAGCGGCGGCATCGTTTACTACGGCAGCGCCGCGAGCGGCGCCGCGACCATCCGCAAGGCGCTCGGCGAGCAATTCAGCGCGCGCACGATCAACGCGCAGCGGATCAGCGGCTGCAGCTGGGAAGTCGCGCCCGATCCGCAGGCGCGCCTGCGCGAGCTCATGAAGGAGTACGAGCTCGCGCATCGCTGCATGCCGCTGTGGAACGATCCGCAAAGGCTGCCGACCGATTGATGAAGGCTTTGCTCGCGCTGCCTCTGCTCCTCTTCGTCGCCGCGGCGATGGCCGACGACGCCAAGCCGAACCGCATCGAGCGCGGCGCGCACAAGGTCGAGAAGGGCGTGAAGAACACGGCGCAGCGCACCGGCAACGCAATCGAGCGCGGCGGCAAGGCCACCGAGCGCGGCGTGACGCGCACCGTCGACAAGACGAAAAAAGGCGTCGAGCGCACCGTCACCCGCACCGAGAACAAGGTGAAGAAGATCGTCGAGTAGCAGTTCGTACTACGCGCCTGCACGCGCTGCGGAAATCCGGTATACAGCCGCGCAGGTGCCGATCAGCGATCCTCTCTATCGCTTCACCCACGCCATCGTCCAGGGCGCGCCCGAGAACGCCGGCGTGTACGCGCTGTGGCGGGACGGCGAGCTGATCTACCTGGGCCGCGCCACCTCGATCCGCCAGCGCCTGCTCGATCACCTCGAACGCACCCCCTTGCCGTGCACGAGCGGCACCACGCACTACAGCTGGGAGCTCTCGCTCCGCGCCGAGACTCGGGAGGCCGAGTTCCTCGCGCAGTTCACGCTGCGCCACGGCCGCCCGCCCCGCTGCAACGCCGCCTAGCCTCGCGCGGCGAACTCAGTTGTGCCGCTGGTCGTAGGCCCGTCCTGCGGCGTAGCCGACCATCGCGCCGCCGACCGTGCCGAGCGTGCCGCCGCCCACTGCCGCGCCCGCGGCCATGCCCGCGCCGGTGCCGATCGTTTCGGCGCGGGTAGCACATCCGGAGATGCCGACGACTGCGGCCATCAGGGCAACTGCAACGCTCGACTTGATCATGGTTTGCTCCGTCAGGGAAATTGAAGATGTGACGGATTACACCAGCGATCCGCGCGAGCGTCGGTGACCGGTTGTTACCGTTGGTAACTAGGATGAAGAATCAGGAGGAACGTGGAGGCGCGCCTTCAGCGCCTCGACGAGGTGGCGGCGCAGCCGGATGCTGACCTGGCAGCCGTCTTCATCCATGAAAGAGAGCAAGACTTCGCCGTCTGCGTCGTCGGCCTGGCGATATCCGAGCAGGTCGACGAGAGCAAAAGGGTAATAGACGGTGACCCCGCTTGCTTGCGCCGTATGCACCTCACTGGCGCCAGTGTCGCGTGTAGGACATTACGCGACAACCTCGCGGCATAGTGCCGTGAGTAGTAGTGGCAATTCCGTACGCTACCGTACGCTAACTGGTGGGTCGTACTGGGATCGAACCAGTGGCCCCTGCTGTGTGAGAGCAGTGCTCTACCGCTGAGCTAACGACCCGGGGAAGAGGGCCAGATTCTAGCAAGAAGGCCCCCGGCAACCATCGTCGCGACGAAGACAAAGGCTTCCGCGCTCAGGTTGGAGAGCGCGGTGATCGCCGGGCCGGGGCAATAGCCGCCGATGCCCCAGCCGATGCCGAACAGCGCGGCGCCGGCGACGAGCGGCAGGTCGACGGCCGTCTTGTCGAACGAGAGCTGCTTCTTGCGGATGATCGGCCGGAAGAACGCGGCGGTCACGGCGACCGCGCCGCCCATGACGAGCAGCAGGCTCGGATCCCAGTTGCCGGTGACGTCGAGGAAGTCGAGCACCTTGCGCGGATTGGCCATCCCCGAAAGCCAGAGGCCGACGCCGAACAGCAAGCCTGCGCCGAGAGCGTGGATCACAGCACGTGCCTCATCACGTAGGCGGTCGCCATCCCGGCGCCCATGAAGACCATCACCGCGACCAGCGAGCGCAGCGAGAAGCGGCCGAGTCCGCACACGCCGTGGCCGCTGGTGCAGCCGCCGCCGATGCGCGTGCCGAAGCCGACGAGCAGGCCGGCCGCGGCCGCCCAGCCGAGGCCGAAGCCTTCGCGCACCGGGGCGGGCGCGACGAACGCGTGCCAGGCGAAGCCCGCGGCAACCAGACCCGTGATGAAGAGCACGCGCCAGCTTCGATCGCCGGGCGGCTGGGCGAACAAGCCGTGCAAAATGCCGCTGATGCCGGCGATGCGGCCGTTGGCCGCGAGCAGCCAGACGCTCGCGAGGCCGATGAGCACGCCGCCGATGAGGGAGGCGACTGGGGTAAAGTTAGCCACGAATGATCTTCCGACAGCTTTTCGATCCGCAGTCATCAACCTACACCTATTTGCTGGCCGATGCGGCCACGCGACAGGCCGTGCTCATCGACCCGGTGTTCGAGCAGGCGCGGCGCGACGCGGCGCTGGTGGAGGAGCTCGGCCTGAAGCTCGCCTGGACGCTCGAGACGCACGTGCACGCCGACCACATCACCGGCGCGTGGCTGTTGCGCGAAAAACTCGGCAGCAAGATCGCGGTGTCGCGCGCGGGAGGGGCTGAGGGCGCAGACCGCCAGCTCGAAAACAATGAATGGATTGAATTGGGGAAGAGAAAGATCCAGGCGCGTGCGACTCCCGGCCACACCAACGGCTGCCTGACGTACGTGCTCGACGATCGCTCGATGGCCTTCACCGGCGACGCGCTGCTGATCCGCGGCTGCGGCCGCACCGATTTCCAGCAGGGCGACGCGCGCACGCTGTTCCGCTCGGTGCGCAGCCAGGTCTTCTCGCTGCCCGACGAGTGCATCGTCTACCCGGGGCACGACTACCGCGGCCTGACGATGACCAGCGTCGGCGAGGAGAAGCTCTACAACCCGCGCCTCGCCGAGTCGATCGGCGAGGGCGACTTCGTCGGCTACATGGAGCACCTCGGCCTCGCGCACCCGAAGCAGATGGCGATCGCCGTGCCGGTGAACCTCAAGTGCGGCAAGCCGGAACACTCGACGCGAGAGCCCCTCATTGATCCTGAGTGGGCGCCGCTCACTTACACGTTCGCCGGCATCTGGGAAGTGCAGCCGCACTGGCTGGAGGAGAACCTGCGCACGGTGCAGATCGTCGACGTGCGCGAGCCCGACGAGTTCAACGGCCCGCTCGGACATGTCACGGGGGCGAAGCTGATACCGCTCGGCACTTTGACGAACAGGGTTTCCGAGATCGAAAAGCAGACCCCGGTCGTCGTCGTCTGCCGCTCGGGCGCTCGCTCGGCGCAGGCGACGCTGATGCTCGGCAAGGCCGGTTTCGAGAAGGTGGCCAATCTGTCGGGCGGGATGCTGCGCTGGCGCGCGCAGCGCTTCCCGGTCGACGGCGGCGTCGACTGATGGCGGTCCGCACTCTGCCGTGACGATTCGTACACGTTTTGCGCCGAGCCCGACCGGCTTCCTGCACATCGGCGGCGCGCGCACCGCGCTCTATTCGTGGGCTTATGCGCGTCGTCACGGCGGAAAGTTCGTCTTGAGGGTCGAAGACACCGACCTGGAGCGCTCCACCCAGGAATCCGTGCAGGCGATTCTCGACAGCATGCGCTGGCTGGGCATCGACTGGGACGAAGGCCCGTTCTTCCAGATGCAGCGCCTCGCGCGCTACCAGGAGGTGGCGGAGCAGCTGATCGCGGCGGGGCATGCCTATCGCGACTACATGCCCAAGGAGGAGCTCGACAAGCTGCGCGAGCAGCAAGCCGCCAGGGGCGAAAAGCCGCGCTACGACCGCGCGATCGGGCAGAAGTATCGCGGCAGCGGCCCGGCGCCGGTCCGCCTCAAGACTCCCCAGGAAGGGCAGGTGAGCTGGAAAGACCTCGTCAAGGGCGAGATCACTTTTCCCAACGCCGAGCTCGACGACCTGGTACTGCTGCGCGCCGACGGCGTGCCGACCTACAACTTCGGCGTGGTGGTCGACGACATCGACATGCAGATCACGCACGTGATCCGGGGCGACGACCACGTCAACAATACGCCTCGACAAATTCATGTCTATCGTTCTTTGAGGAAGGAGATTCCCGCTTTCGGCCACGTGCCCATGATCCTCGGCGCCGACGGCGAGCGGCTCTCCAAGCGCCACGGCGCGACCAGCGTCATGGAGTACAGCGACGCGGGCTTCCTGCCCGAGGCGCTGGACAACTATCTCGCGCGCCTCGGCTGGTCGCACGGCGACGCCGAGATGTTCACCATGGGCCAGTTCAAGCAGTGGTTCGACCTCGAGCACGTCAATTCCTCGCCGGCGCGCTTCGACATGGAGAAGCTGAAGTGGCTGAACCAGCAGTACCTGAAGGGCGCCGACACCGCGCGGCTGGTGAAGCTCGCGCAGGCGCACCTGCCGAAGGACCTGGCGGGCCCGCCGCTCGATCGCGTGGTCGCGTTGGTCAAGGACCGCGCGGCGACGATCCGTCAGCTCGCGGATGAAGCGATGCTCTTTTACGCCAAGGACGTCCCGCCCGCCGGGCCGATTCCGTCCGAAGCGCGCGCGGCCCTGCAGAGCCTGAAGGGAAAACTCGAAAAAGCCGCCTGGGATCGCAACGCGATCAACGGCGCCATCAAGGAGACCATCGCTGCGGCGGGCCTGAAGATGCCGCAGCTCGCGATGCCGCTGCGCCAGGCGGTCACCGGCCGCGCGCAGACGCCGTCGATCGATGCGGTGCTCGAGCTCCTCGGGCGTGAGACGGTATTGCGGCGCCTCGCGGCGCATCTAGGGAAGGACTGACATGCGAAAACTCTGCCTTGCCATGATCGCCGCCGCGGGTCCGGCGTTCGCCGACGTCGAGCCGGGCAACTGGGAGCTCACCGTCACGACCGTGGTCGAGGGCATGCCCGGCGCCATGGCGCCGGTCACGCGCTCGCGCTGCATTACCCCGGAAGAGGCGCGCGACCCGAGTCGTCTCACCGGCGGGGCGGAGTGCCAGTTCAGCAACCGGCGCGACAGCGGCTCGGAAATCACCTTTGACGTCAGCTGCGGCGGGCCGGTGCCGATGCGCGGCTCGGGCGCGGTGCGCTACCAGCCACAGAGCATCGACGGCACCCTCGACATTTCCGCCGACGCCAGCGGACAGAAAATCATGACACGCTCGCGCATCGCCGGGCGGCGTCTCGGCCCCTGTTAGCCGGGTTATAATCCGCGCCCTCGGTCGGGGGTATAGCTCAGCTGGGAGAGCGCTTGCATGGCATGCAAGAGGTCACCGGTTCGATCCCGGTTACCTCCACCAACCGACTAAGCAGGAAGCCTCGCAGTCCCCATCGTCTAGAGGCCTAGGACATCGCCCTTTCACGGCGGTAACCGGGGTTCGAATCCCCGTGGGGACGCCAACTGTTTGCGGCAAGTCGCACCTTCGGGGCCGAGGTAAAGGCCCCTGTAGTCGCTCGTCCCGCCTCCAATTCCCATTACGGTGGAGGGTGAGCACAGGATTGAGGGCCGCGCTTACGCGATACACGACCGTGGCACCGATCGGTACTGGGGTTCGCACGGCAGCAGGTGGCAGCGAGGCAGGGAGGAACTACTTCAGCATCTGCGCGAGCAGAAGAAGCGGGACCAA